>NZ_AP025464.1:1800000-2016907 GCF_024347335.1 Vibrio celticus | reverse complement strand
CCTTGGTGAAAAAGGCACGAGCAGCTTTCTCGTCACGACGATCGCACAGTAAAAAATCAATAATACAGCCGTACTTATCGACGGCCCGGTAGTAATACTTCCACTGACCTTTGACGTTAATGTAAGTCTCGTCCATCCGCCACGAAGCCGCGACAGGTTTCTTTCTTCCACGAGCTCGATGCTCCAGCAATGGCGCATATCTGATGACCCACCGGTTGATGGTTGAGTGATCAGTATCGATACCTCGCTCAGCAAATATCTCTTCGATTTCACGGTAGCTGAGTTTATAAGAAACGCAATAGCGAATGGCCTGAAGGATGATGCAGGAAGGAAAGTGGCGACCGGAAAAGTTGATAGTCATAATGTCAAAGGTAATGAATGCTGACGGATATCCTAACTCAGCACTCCTGTTTGCGACAGAACCAGAAAAAGTGGGCCAAGCAAATTTTTCGCAACAGGCCCATCTAAACAGTGAGCTCGTTAAGACTTTTCAAGAAAATATCGCCAACCGCCTGCCTCAGTAATGTCGGTTGCCCCTTCAATCCCTATACCTTCACAAATAAACCCTTTCACCCATTCACCAGAGTCAGTTTCGACACTGCCCAATCCCAAAGGATGTGGAATTTGCACCAGCAAAGCTCCTAGCTGCTTTTTAGGCACTCGCCAGATTTCGACCTCAATCTTTTCACCCTTGTTTGGGCTACGGACTAGTCCAGGCCTTAGTGGTGGCCCACCTGCTAGGCAATACAGAGAATAATTCTTTGATGTAGTGGTTCGCTGTTTAAAGTTCGCACCTAACTCTATTAGTTGATGATTAAGCGCTAAGTCTTTCATGTGAGCACCACAAACTAGCAAATCCACACTCTCGCTACTCTCGAGTTCAACTAGTGTTGCCCCCAGTGGCAAATTCATCGCCTGCTGCCACTCTTTACTTAATGCAATCAAGACTTCGTCTTGGAAGGCTTGGGCAAACAGGGTGACACCAAACGGCAATCCAGCTTCGGTGAAACCTGCGGGCATTGCTATCGCGCTGTAGTCGAGTAGGTTCATGAAGTTGGTGTAGTAACCGAGGTTGCTATTTAGGGCAATCGGGTCGTTATTCACTTCATCAATAGTATAAATCGTGCCTGCGGTTGGCGTCAGCACAGCATCAACATTGTCCATCAACTGGTCGCACTGAACTTTAAATGCTTGCAGTTGGTATATGGCTTTAAATGTATCGGTAGCAGAAAGGTCTTTGGCTCCACCAACAATCGTTTGAATCACTTCCAAACACTGCTCTTGATTACTATTGAAGAAGGATTCAATAGCAGCATATCTTTCTGCAACCCAAGGGCCTTGATAAAGCAGGTTAGCCGCCTCTATGAATGGCGACAAATCAAATGGTATGACTTCTGCCCCCAATGACTCTAGGCGAGCAACCGACTGAGCATAGAGCTTACGATACTCTTCGTTGCCAAAGAACTTTAGCTGCTCCTCGGATGGCACTCCGACTCTCAATCCAGAAAACTGAGTGGTTGCTTCAAGCCCTTGTTCAATAGCATAGCGAGCGTAGCAATCGCTCTCATCATAGCTCGCTCCCACTTGATAGAGTGTGCTCAGGTCTTCTGCACTTTTAGTGAAGAATGTAACGCAATCTAATGTACGACATGCGGGGACGACACCACTGCAACTTAACAGCCCCTTACTTGGCTTGAGGCCGAATAGGTTATTAAATGCTGCTGGTACACGGCCAGAGCCTGCAGTATCGGTTCCTAATGCAAAACATACTTGGTTGGTCGCTACGGCAACTGCACTGCCAGAGCTTGAGCCACCTGAGATATACTGCGGATCAAAACTGTTGTTCACCGCTCCCCAAGGGCTACGTGTACCCACTAAACCGGTTGCAAACTGATCAAGGCTCGTTTTACCCAAAGGTACCGCGCCAGCGTTGGTCAACTGCTTAACCAGATAGGCGGATTCTGATGGTTGGTAGCGGTAGGCTTCGCAGCCAGCAGTCGTACCCAACCCTTGCAAATCGATATTATCTTTGATGGCAAAAGGCACGCCAAACAGGGGTAACTGTTCAATGTCCTGTTCTGCAAGTTTAGCTAGATACGCGTCAAGTTGCTGGTCAGAAATCACTGATAGCCAAGCATTGGATTTGTCGGCTCTGACTTGTTCGAGCTTGTTACGCAAAAACTGCTCTACGTCAAGTTCACCACTGCGGTAGGCCTCACATAGGCCGCTGATGGTCAGTGGCTCTGTCGCTGCTTGAAGCGTCGTATTTGAATTAGTCATTTATCTATCTATCCTCAAACTGCTATGCTGCGCATGTATTAACAACCAGTAATGGCTCGCCAGCGTGCACTTGAGCACCTGCTTCATGACATATTGAATCAATGACGCCCGAGACACTCGCGGTGACTTCTAACTCCATTTTCATCGCTTCTAGAATCATCACTACGTCATTCTCTTTCACGGTTTGACCAGGCTCGACAAGCACTTGCCAAATATTACCCGCAACGTGGCTTTCAATCGCTTCCTGCCCTTCTTCGAGCTCGGTTTGTACGCTTGATTGCTCGATTTCTGTTGCAACAAAATTCGCTTGCCCAGACTCTTCCCAACGCTGGCGCTCCTCTTCGAATGCCTTTTGCTGGCGCGCTTTCGCGTGCTTAATTTCATCGGCATGCTCATGAAGCAGTGATTGGTAATCCGCTAAAGAAAACTCCGTTTCTTCAATTTTCACTGGGTAGTGGCCTTGAGGGTGTTTCTCACGAATATCGAGTAGCTCATCCGCACTGACTTCATAGAACTTGATTTGGTCAAAAAAGCGCAGTAGCCAAGGTTTGGTGAAGGCTTCGGTTTGACGATAGCGATTCCACATCTGTAGCGTACGACCGACAAACTGGTAGCCACCCGGGCCTTCCATACCGTAGACACACATATACGCACCACCGATACCAACGGCATTTTCTGGAGTCCAAGTTCGAGCTGGGTTGTATTTTGTGGTAACTAAACGATGGCGAGGGTCCATTGGCGTTGCTACAGGTGCGCCAAGGTACACATCCCCTAGCCCCATCACGAGGTAGCTGGCATCAAACACGATGCGCTTAACGTCTTCGACGGAATCAAGTCCATTGATGCGGCGGATAAACTCAATGTTATCTGGGCACCAAGGCGCGTCTTTGCGTACCACTTCATCGTATTTACGAATCGCCAAGCGCGTTGCTTCGTCATCCCAAGATAAAGGCAGATGCACCACGCGAGCTGGTACAGTCAGATCATCAATACTATCCAGCATGGCTTCGATCGCTTCTAGCTCATCAAGCAACTGATCTCTTGGCATTACAAGGTTATCGTAATGAATTTGTAGGGAACGAATACCCGGCGTCAGCTCATGAACACCTACCAAGTTTCGCTCTTGAAGCTTGAGCATCAATGCGTGGACTCGGAATCGTAAACGAATGTCGAGCATCTGTGGGCCATACTCCACCAGCAGGTAATCTTCCCCGCTTGGGCGGTAAGCCACTTGCTCACCATATTGGCTTGCTGGGATAGTCTTAATGATGGGTGAATCAAGCTCTGCTATTGGCAGCACCATTTCTTCGATTACACCCGTTTCGATCTGAGTAAGCTGCGCGCGTTCGGCAAGCTCCGCATCTTCCACCGTTACAGGTGTAAATCGAATTTTGTCCCCTGCTTTGAGCTGCCCCATCTTCCAAAGGTCGGCTTTGATGATGGTGGCGGGGCAAACAAAGCCGCCAAGACTTGGGCCGTCTGGACCTAAGATAACTGGCATGTCACCAGTAAAGTCTATCGTGCCAACCGCGTAAGCGTTATCGTGAATATTGGATGGATGAAGACCAGCTTCCCCACCGTCTGCGCGCGCCCAGTTGGGCTTAGGTCCGATTAAACGAACGCCAGTACGACTTGAGTTAAAGTGCACCTTCCACTCAGCATCAAAGAAGGCATCAATATCTTCTTGAGTGAAGAAATCTGGCGCTCCGTGCGGGCCATAAATCACTCGGATCTGCCATTCACCGTTGAACTCCGGTTGAGTAATGGAACTGATCTCAGTGGTACTCTTTGGAGTGGCTTCTTTGATATGTAAAACATCACCGGCGAGCAATGCGCGGCCAGCATGACCACCAAATTGACCTAGCGTGAAGGTTGAACGACTCCCAAGATACTCGGGGCAATCAATACCGCCCTGAATTGCCAGGTATGTTCGAGCGCCGTCTAGCACTTTGCCAAGCTTAAGGGTTTGTCCTGGCTTTATTTCAACCGCTTCGCTCATTGCGACCGATTCACCATCCAATGTCGCTTGAATGCTTGCACCTGTCAGAGCGATGCGAGTTTCTTGGTTAAATTTGAGCGTTGGCCCTGAAACAATGATTTCCAAGCCTGCACTTGATTCTTCATTGGCAAGTAATGTATTCGCTAAACGGAAGCTCAGCGCATCCATTGGGCCTGATGATGGTACGCCAATATCCCAGTAGCCAGTTCGAGCCGGGTAATCTTGAATCGTGGTTTGGGTTCCGCCACTGATGACGTCAAAAGTGTTCGGTTTAAACTCAAAACTGTTAAGAGACTGAGTCAGCACTTCACCTTTCTTTACCAGTTCGCTGGCAAGCAGTTGGCTTAGATATGCCTTGTTGTGTTCGATGCCGTAGATATTGCTGTTGCCGAGGCTTTGCTTAAGCTCTGCCAGTGCCGTATTTCTATCATCGGAATGAACGATCACTTTCGCTAACATCGGGTCAAAGAATGGCGACACTTCAACACCAGCTTCTATCCAGTGTTCGATGCGCAAGTTCTCTTGCTCTGCCCACTCAACATGACTTAATAGACCTGCACACGGCTGGAAGTTTTTATTAGCGTCTTCAGCGTAAAGCCTTACCTGAATCGCGTGACCTTGTGATTTAAGGGTGGCGCTAAGTGTCTCTAGTTCTAGCCGTTCAGCCCCTTGACGAACCATCCATTCGACAAGATCCACACCAAACACTTCTTCGGTTACGCCATGCTCAACTTGTAAGCGGGTATTTACCTCTAAGAAATAGAACGCTTGTGTTTGCTGATCTAATACAAACTCGACGGTACCAGCATTACGGTAGTTAACCTCACTGGCCAATCTCACTGCGGTATCTTGCAGCTTAGTTCGAGTATCATCGTTGAGGTTAGGCGCGGGTGTCTCTTCGATGACTTTCTGGTTACGACGCTGTGCCGAGCAATCACGTTCACCTAATGCAACTACGTGGCCTTGCCCATCACCGAAAATCTGTACTTCGATATGACGTGCTTGTTGAATAAACTTCTCGAGGAACACGCCGCTGTTACTGAAATTATTCGCACTCAGTCTCTTAACGCTATCATAAGCCTCATCGAGTTCTTGGCTGGTAAAACAGCACTGCATGCCGATGCCACCGCCACCAGCCGTGCTTTTCAACATCACTGGGTAGCCGATTTTCTCTGCTTCCTGCAGTGCTTGTTGTTTGTCATTGAGTAAGTCTGTGCCTGGGAGAAGCGGCACATTTGCTTGAGTAGCGATGTTACGCGCAGAGTGTTTAAGGCCAAAAGATCGCATTTGTTCTGCTGTTGGTCCTAAAAAGACCAATCCTTCTTGTTCGCATCGTTCGACAAACTCTGGGTTTTCACTTAAAAAGCCGTAGCCAGGATGAATCGCTTGTGCGCCAGACTCTTTGGCAATCGCAATAATTTTGTCTTGATTAAGGTAGGTCTCAGTCGCGCCACCTTGACCTAAAGAAAACGCTTCATCAGCACCGACAACGTGGAGACTTTGAGAGTCTGCTTCACTGTAAATGGCAACGCTGCCGATATTAAGTTGTTTTAATGTGCGGATAACTCGGCAAGCAATGGCTCCACGGTTAGCAATTAATACCTTACTAAACATATTTTCGTCCCTAAAATCCGGGTCGTCCCGGAAAAAATAGAGCATTAACTAGGGTCGTCCCTTACTCATTTTCTCAGCTATCTTGCTGACTTTATTGCCAAACGATGATCTCAACAGGCGTTGGATTGTAGGCATTACATGGATTATTCAATTGTGGGCAGTTCGACATTAAAACGATGGTATCCATGTGGGCTTTGAGCTCTACATATTTACCCGCACCACTGATGCCATCGGCAAACGTAAGACCACCTTCGGCAGTCACTGGTACATTCATAAAGAAATTAATGTTGTGAGTAATATCTCGCTTAGACATACCAAACTGCTCGTTTTCTGCGACAGCCAACAACCAGCTATCACGGCAAGCATGCATGCATTTCTTATCAATAGAGTAACGTACCGTGTTGCTCTCAGTGGCACATGCGCCGCCTAAGGTATCGTGACGACCACAGGTATCAGCGACGATCTCAAGCATCACATTACCTTGGTCAGACAGGATCTTAGTGCCAGCCGTAAGGTAGACATTACCCTGATCACGAATGGTATCGATAGCGCTATAACGCTCTGAAGGATCGTTGGCATTGTAAAATAGAGTATCTGCTGCTTGGTTGCCTTCGATATCAAGGATACGCACTGTTTGACCTTTTTTGACGACTTTCATGTAGTAGTCACCAGCAGGGACAACATCACGATAAAGCGCTTCACTTAGTTCTAATTGGCTCTCTACAATCATGTTTTACTCCTTTAACAACAGTGACTGACAGTGGATGGCTTAATAGTTTGACTGGCCGTTGTTTCATAGCGGCGGTTGTTCTCAAAACCTCGCTTATTCTCTTCGCGATGATTAAGGCAAGTATCGTTTTGTTGCATTGGCTCAGACTCGAATACCATGACCTCGACAGGCTTGTATGGGTATGTTTCTGATGGGTTAAGAGGATGAGGACAAGTCGTCATCACTACCAAGGTGTCCATTTCGAAACGCAGCTCAATACAATCATCTGCTTTACTGTGCTGAGGATCGTAATTTAGGTTGCCTACTTCATCTGTAGACACTTTACTAAACAGGTTTAAGTTCGCGGCTAAATCACGCTTACCTAAACCATATTTAGCCACTTCAACGAGCAGCGCATCATAGCCGTTCTGCTTCCACTGATTACGCTCTGTTTGATAATCGCGCTCGCCCCACTTCTGAGCCACCTTTTGCTTATTGGCGACACCACATACTGTATCAATCCATCCAGTATCATCACGGACAATCGAGCAAAAGATACGCCCCATGTCTGAGTACAAACAATTACCTGTCGTTAACTTGAACGTATGCTGACCTTTCAGAGTATCTGGTGCGTTGTAGCGCTCCAGTGGATTCGCTGGGTTGTAGAACAACACACTTAGGTTTGCTCCGCCTTCAAGATCTTTGAACCGAACCGTTCGACCTTTTGGCACCACCATAGACCAGTGTGCGGCCCCTGGCAGAGTGTCTGAAAAAATCACGTCCTGTTTTGCTAACATCTTTAATTCCTTATGCAATTTTTTGGAGAAGTTGTTCTGGTTGAGAGTGTTCCAACTGCTCGGTTGGAATATCAAACGTCACCTGTGCGCCAAAACGCTCGGGCGCTTGCTCATCTTGGCGAGTATGGTCAAACACCCAGAGGCGATTCCCCAGATAGAAGCCTTCACTGAGGTCGTGCGTGATCATGAAGACCGTTAGGTTTTGCTCTTTCCAAAGCGATTTCACAAGCACATGCATGTCTTTACGAATTCCGGGGTCAAGCGCACCAAAAGGCTCATCGAGTAGCAGTATTCTTGGCTTTTTGATCAGTGCCTGTGCAATAGAAAGACGCTGTCTCATGCCGCCTGATAATTCATGAGGGTATTTGTCTTGTGCCGCCAGCAAACCGACCTGTTCCAGCATTTGCAGCGCCTGCTCTTTAGCTTGTCGTTTCTTAGCGCCAAACAGTCGTCCCAGCAGGGTGCTAGAAATACTGTTTTCCTCAAACTCATAGCCAAGCATGACATTCTCAAGCGCCGTTAAATGAGGAAAAACGGAGTACTTTTGGAACACGATGCCTCGTTCAACTCCCGGCTCTTGAGTCAGTGGCTCTCCGTCTAGCAACAGTTGCCCTCTCGAAGGTGTTTCTGTGCCGAGCAGCATATTAAGGAATGTGGTCTTCCCACAGCCCGATGCACCAACGATACTGACAAAGTCACCTTCATTAACGGTAAGATCCAAACGCTCAAGAACGATGTTATCGCCGTATTCCTTCCAAACCTGTTTAACTTGGATGATCGGTTGATTCGTTTGGTTAATAGCCTGTGGGTTAGCCATTGTTCTCTCCTTGTGACTGGTGATACCAAGGACTTAGCTTTTTGGACGCTAAACGTAATAGCCAATCCATGCAGTAAGCCAAGATAGTGATCCACAAAACATATGGCAGGATCACGTCCATTGATAAATATCGACGTACCAAGAAGATGCGGTACCCCAAGCCTTCGGTTGCCACTATTGCTTCGGCAGCAATCAAAAATAGCCACGCACTACCAAGAGTCAGACGAACCGCTTCAATCAGTTTCGGCATAATCTGTGGAAGGATGACTCGAACAATAATTTGCCAGCTGTTTGCGCCCAGTGTTTGAGCTTTGATAAGCTGTTCATCCGGTAGGCTTTGGACCCTGAGCTGAATGTCTCGGATAATGATGGGACACACGCCGATGACAATCAGTACCACCTTGGAGAGTTCACCTACACCAAATGAAATAAACAAGATTGGCAAAATCGCCATTGGTGGAATCAGTGAAACGGTGGTGATCATAGGTGATAAAGAAGAACGCACTAATGGGATGATCCCTGTCGCGATACCGAGAGATAGACCAATCAGTGCACTGATGCCAATCCCCCAAGCCAGCCTCGTTAGGCTGGCGAAGGTATCTGTCCACATTAGGTATTCACCGGTTCTTCGGCTTGGGGTAAATGCCATTCTGTCAATAGCATCAGCAAAACTGCTAAACGCAGGAAGCAGCTTATCAGCAGAGTTAGCTGCCAGTCTGGCATCTGATGCCGTCACATAGACGGCAAGCAGGATCAGAAATGGCATCACACCAAGCATTACTCGCCCAAACTTGGACGGATGACGGTTAATTACTTTGGTCATAACGGCTCCATTTACAACGACCGAATGGTGATATTACAGCTTGTTATCTGCTGCCATCTGCATGTATTCAGAGGTAAATCGAAGCTTAACGTTGCTTGGGTCGCCATAAACGCCTGCTGGTGTTTCGACACCAATAAAGCCCGCATCAGGAGCGCCTTCACCCAATAGACCATGCTCAAATGAAAACTCACTGACTTTCTGCATCGTCGCTGCGAGTTTAGGGCTTTGCGTAAAGCTCACCGCTTCATCTGCTGAGTAGAACATGTTGGTGGCTTGCAGCTGTGACTTGTAGCCATCGAGGTCGGTACCCGATGAATGAGCCATATAAAATTTGGCTTCGTCACCCTGCTCTGATGATTGCATGATTGACATGATCTCATACCAAGCGCCCGTCAACGCTTTACCTAAAGCAGGGTTACTTTCTAAGGTGTCAGTATTTACGACTAACAGGTCGATGATTTCGCCAGGAATATCAGAAGAGTTGAAAACAAAAGACGTGTCTGGCTGCGACGTGATTTCGTTCAGTAGCGGGTTCCAGGTGACAACCGAAGTGACTTGACTAGTGCTGAACGCTGCCACAAGGTCAGCATCCGAAGTGTTCACCACTCTGACATCTCGCTCACTCATGCCCACACTTTCGAGTGCGCGAGCCATCAGGTAGTGAGAGACACTTAGCTCGACAAGGTTAATCGACTGGCCTTTCAGGTCTTCTAACTTTTTGTCCCCTTTAAGGACAATGCCGTCGTTACCGTTCGAGAAGTCACCAACGACGAGAGCAGTAGAGTCAACACCACTGGCTGCTGGAATCGTCAATGCATCCATGTTGGTCATAACGGTCGCATCGAACTGACCTGTAGTGAACTGGTTGATGGATTCAATGTAGTCATTAACCTGCACAACATCGATTTCAATGCCGTACTTGTCAGCCCATTTATCTAAGATTCCAGAGTGGTCTGCATAGTCCCATGGCATCCATCCGACGTAGATAGACCAAGCCAGGGTGAACTTCTCTTTCTCTTGAGCTAGTGCGATTGGTGAAAAAGTGGATGCGAGTAACGTAGTACCGACAACAGATGCGACTAGGCTTTTTTTGATTTGAGCTTTCACAGGGATCTCCTCCATGAGGTCACTAAATATCAACACAAGAGACGCAACCAATTGGTTTGGTTTAATCTCCCGGGCTTCTATCCCTCCGTGTGACCTCCTGCGAGGTTGACAACTCTCGACCCAGACACTGATTACACAGCCGGAACCCTAGATGTCTATTTTCCACATTGTGAGCTAGGTTGACAGCGATACCAACTAGCTTTGCGCTCTTGTAAACTTACAATAATCAAGCAAACCTCATGCCAACTATAAAAACATATAAAATCAATGATTAAAGCAATTATTGATTTACATCTCCGTTCTAGATATCCCCATCTTGGTGCAAAGGCACTAGTTAGGTGCAACCAAAATCGGCTTTGTTGCGTAATTCGAGTGAACTAAATCAGGATCTTACGATCAGAACAGTGAAACCCACTCACTGACATACTCTCATGCCCAAGCCCTACTTCTAAACCAAGAACTAGCGCCAGTACAACACCCATTTAATCTGTCATGAATGATCAGATCATCTGAACACCGAAAGGTTCAATTGATTTAAGCAACAGCGCCCCCGTAAGGCGTCCACTTTTTGTGCTAGGATGCGATTTGCGTTTGTTTGACAGCAAAAGTCTGCATCTCATTAGTTGCTTTTTCAAGTGTCGCAACAGCACCAGTTTGCAGGTATTCCATCGCTTCAAGCGCACCTTCGTGGGCTTTTAGGGAGGAGCCAGCAACACAGTCTTCTACCACGCGGCAGTAGTAATCCATCTGGTGACCATCAACAAAGGTGTAGTGTACGCACACATCGGTTAGGCACCCACAAAGCAGCAGTGTATCAACCTTGAGGCCTTTTAGTAGGATCTCGAGATCCGTACCGAAAAAAGCAGAATAACGGCGTTTTTTGATAAGGTAATCATCAGGACGAAAATCAATTTCATCGGCACAGATCGCAGTGTTTGGGTTGCTTTCTAAGCAGTGAATATCCTCTGCACCATCGAGTTCGCGGCCAAAATCGACTAGATTATCGCGGTGTACTTCCTGGATAAAGATCACTGGAATATTACAGGCTCTCGCTTGCTTGATAAGCTCACCGGCCAAGGCTTTACGCTCGTCATACCGCTCCATATTCGGAATAGGACGTTCGCGTTCAATAAACAGTTTGCCTTGAACATCAATTACGATAAGTGCAGGGTTTCCTTCGATAAATTGTTTTTTCATCTTTATTCTCACTAAAATAACATGTGGGCGCAAAGGGCCATTAATGGGATAGAAATTAATACGCGTAGCAGCCATAGCGCTGCAATTTTAGGAATGGACAGGCCGATCTTGGCCTTGAGCATCAGCACAGCAATTTCATTCATAAATACAAGTTGGTTTACGGCGACACCTGCGATCACAAAGCGAGCTACCTCGCTCTCAATACTGCTACCTAGGATCACTGGCATCAGAATATCAATAAAACCACTACAGATGGCAGCTGCTGCCGCACTAGCTTCTGGAATACCAAGTAGCTCAAGATAAGGGACCAGCGGGGTTGAGACAATATTTAGTATCCCAGTAAATTCAATTAAAGACAGACCAAGTCCACCAAAAACCATCATTGCCGGGATCACCGTTATGGTGGTATCAATCACAAAGTACAAGGCATCGATAAGCATGGTTTGGATACTACCTGCTTTCTCAGCTCTTTTCATACCGTGCTCGGCTGCGGTACGAAGCAGTGAATCTTGATAGTCGATGTGATTGTCGTCGGGATTTTTTAGTTCGCCTGTAATTAAAGTGTTGTCAATCAATCTCAACGGTGGCAAGCGTGAGATAATAATGGCGCAAACTATGCCACAGGTCAGAACGCACCCGTACCAGGCAATAAAGTGTGATTCCATGTGGACGAACTTTAGGATCACATAGGCAAAGGTGATTGAGACAATTGAGAAGTTGGTTGCTACAATTGCCGCTTCACGCTTGCTGTAACCTCCGTTACGGTACTGACTTGCCGTCATAATAACGCCAACACTTGAGGCTGAGACCCATGAGGTCAAGGCGTCAATGGCTGCTCGTCCTGGTAGGTTAAAGGCTTTGATAAAAAGCTTGCTAATAAGCACCCCGGTAAAATCGGCTAAACCAAAATGAGTGAGTAGTGGTAGCAGCAGGGCACTGATGAAGTAGCAGCCGAACATCACAGGAGCAACATCGTTTAAAAGTAGCGCACCAGTATTGACGTGGAGGAGAGTTGCATGTTGCGCAGCTTAGAGGGCGGGTATTACCTGTGGCGACAATTAAGTTCTGCCAACAGATTATCACCGCCCTGCAAGGGTAAGTATTAAAGCGCTTTAATGGTAGGCTATGCTGCATGCTCTACGGCATAATTGTGTGCGAGCGATTGCATCACCCCGAATAGGTCTTTGGGGTCGAGCATGTCGGGAATAAGCTCGATGGTCTCGCCGAGGTTGAGTCTACAGGCTAAATCGTAGATATATCGGGTTTTGTCGCAAACTGGATGTTGAGTTAGGATCTCAGCCAGTGCTCATTACCTCCTACCTTATGACTATCAACTTTTCCGGTCGCCACTTTCCTTCCTGCATCATCCTTCAGGCCATTCGCTATTACGTTTCTTATAAACTCAGCTACCGTGAAATCGAAGAGATATTAGCTGAACGAGGTATCGATACTGATCACTCAACCATCAACCGGTGGGTCATCAAATATGCGCCATTGCTGGAGCATCGAGCTCGTGGAAGAAAGAAACCTGTCGCGGCTTCGTGGCGGATGGACGAGACTTACATTAACGTCAAAGGTCAGTGGAAGTATTACTACCGGGCCGTCGATAAGTACGGCTGTATTATTGATTTTTTACTGTGCGATCGTCGTGACGAGAAAGCTGCTCGTGCCTTTTTCACCAAGGCAATAGGTTATAATGGCTTACCTGAGAAAGTCGTGACCGATAAGAGTGGTGCCAACGCGTTAGCGCTACATAATATCAACGTCCAACTTTGGTTGACTGGTAGGATACTCAACCTGATTGAAGTGCTTCAGGTTAAGTATCTGAACAATATTGTTGAGCAGAGCCACCGCAGAGTAAAAGGGAAAATGAACCAAGCACTGGGTTGGAAATCTGACGAAGGTGCAAAAGCGACTTTAGCGGGAATAGAGCTGTGGTCGATGATTAAAAATGGGCAACTCGACAATCCTGATGGTTTATCCGTTTGGGATGAATTTTACGCGCTTGCAGACTAGTTGCATCTGGAAATCAGTACGCTTGTACATCAGCATAACTTTGCGACAAAACCCAAAATATCAATCAATACCAGCAACAGTTTAAGTTTAACGCAGTACCAAATTTTACAAAATGATGATGCATAATAGGTAAGACCAACCTACTGAGAACCTGACCGAAGTGTAATGTTTTCTAAAACTGCCTAACTGAATAGGTCAGTAGGTGCGCAAACATCAAAGGTTAGGGGGTAGCTCCCCCAACAGAAACCGAATATACGACCGCATCTTAACTTTTATGGTTCGTCGCTTTGTAAATACGTGGATTCCATATAGGTCTTTGGGGCAAATTGGATTTTTGCTTTGGGGCAAAATTGGGGCAAACTGAACCCCAAAACATACGTTTTTATACCACTAAATGCCGTTTTCTTAGTGATAGAGCATCACGAATTTGGGCTGACGATTTAGTGCTATTTCACTTATTCCCAATCAAGGATAACTTTGCCAGAAAGCCCGCTACGCATAGCGTCGAAGCCTGCTTGGAAGTCATCAACCTTGAAGTGATGCGTGATAATTGGCGTTAAATCTAGGCCAGATTGAATCAAAGAAGCCATCTTGTACCAAGTTTCGAACATCTCACGACCGTAGATACCTTTGATAACCAAGCCTTTAAAGATGACTTGGTTCCAATCTACTGCCATGTCTGATGGTGGAATACCTAGTAGAGAGATCTTACCGCCGTGGTTCATGTTAGTCAGCATGCTGTTGAACGCAGATGGGTTACCAGACATTTCTAGGCCTACATCGAAGCCTTCAGTCATGCCAAGATCAGACATTACGTCTTCAAGCTTCTCTTCCATCACGTTTACTGCGCGAGTCACACCCATTTTCTTAGCAAGATCTAGGCGGTATTCGTTTACGTCAGTGATTACAACGTGACGAGCACCAACGTGCTTAGCAACAGCTGCAGCCATGATACCGATTGGACCAGCACCAGTAATTAGCACGTCTTCGCCTACTAGGTCGAAAGAAAGTGCTGTGTGTACTGCGTTACCAAACGGGTCAAAGATTGAAGCTAGATCGTCAGAGATTTCTGCAGGGATCTTAAATGCGTTGAACGCAGGGATCACAAGGAACTCAGAGAACGCACCAGTGCGGTTAACACCAACACCTGTTGTGTTACGACAAAGGTGAGTACGGCCGCCACGACAGTTACGACAGTGACCACATGTGATGTGACCTTCGCCAGATACACGGTCGCCGATTTCAAAACCACGAACTTCTTGGCCGATGCCAACAACTTCACCCACGTATTCGTGACCTACTACCATAGGTACTGGAATTGTGTTTTGTGACCACTCATCCCAGTTGTAGATATGTACGTCAGTACCACAAATTGCGGTTTTCTTAATACGAATAAGAAGATCATTATGACCCATTTCAGGTTTTTCAACCTCGGTCATCCAAATGCCTTCTTCAGGCTTAAGCTTAGAAAGTGCTTTAATTTTCATAATTTTACCTAGTTCATCTCGCCTAACTGTAAGGCGAGAATCAAAAATCTATATGTTCTACTGGGTGTTGCTCTATCTAATTAAAGGATGCTCGTGGCACCCCTTTTAAATTAGATGATACCCATGTCTTTACCAACTTGGATGAACGCATCGATTGCGCGGTCTAGTTGCTCACGAGAGTGTGCAGCAGACATTTGCGTACGGATACGAGCTTGACCTTTTGGTACTACAGGGAAAGAGAAACCTACAACGTAGATGCCTTTCTCTAGTGCGCGCTCAGCGAACTCAGCCGCTACTTTTGCATCACCAAGCATGATTGGGATGATTGCGTGGTCTGCACCGCCCATAGTGAAACCAGCTTCTTCCATTCGAGTACGGAAGTGAGCAGAGTTTTCCCATAGTTGAGTGCGTAGGTCGCCTGATTCCGCAAGAAGATCTAGAACACGGATAGACGCAGATACGATTGCTGGTGCAACAGAGTTAGAGAATAGGTATGGACGAGAACGCTGACGTAGCCAATCGATCACTTCTTTCTTACCAGAAGTGTAACCGCCTGAAGCGCCACCCATTGCTTTACCAAGAGTACCAGTGATGATATCGATACGGTCTACAACGTTGTGGAACTCGTGAGTGCCCGCTCCGTTTTCGCCCATGAAGCCCACTGCGTGAGAGTCATCAACCATTACTAGTGCGTCGTACTTGTCTGCAAGGTCACAGATAGCAGGAAGGTTAGCCACTACGCCGTCCATTGAGAACACACCGTCGGTTACGATTAGTGTGTGACGAGCGCCAGCTTCTTTAGCTGCGATAAGTTGCTGCTCTAGCTCTTCCATGTTGTTGTTCGAGTAACGGAAACGCATTGCTTTACACAGACGAACGCCATCGATGATAGATGCGTGGTTTAGTGCGTCAGAGATGATTGCGTCTTCTTTACCTAGAATTGTTTCGAACAAACCAGCGTTTGCATCAAAACAAGATGTGTAAAGGATAGTGTCTTCTTTACCTAGGAACGTAGAAAGCTTTTGCTCTAGTTCTTTGTGAGAATCTTGAGTACCACAGATGAAACGTACTGAAGCCATACCAAAACCGTGCTGATCCATACCATCTTTAGCTGCTTCGATAAGAGCTGGGTGGTTAGCAAGACCTAAGTAGTTGTTTGCACAGAAGTTTAGTACTTCTTCACCAGTCGAGATAGAAACCGCTGCTTTTTGTGCAGAAGTAATAATGCGCTCAGACTTGTAAAGACCTTCTTCTTTAACTTCTTCGATTTGAGTTTGAATCTGTTGGTAAAATGCAGAAGACATTGTCTCATTCCTTCCTAGTTATTATTTAGCAGCATCGCGCGCCGCTTTATATAGGGATGTAAACGATCTCAACACGATCATTTACACTGTAAAACTTATGCCTATATTCTAGTTGAACATCCCCGTTCCGATTATCCCTCTAGTTGGAAAAACATTAATGAATCACAGGCATGAATAATAGTTCATCCCAGTGACACAGGGCACATTAACGCCCTTCACTTGCTCTTTTAAACGCCAAATCACCTTTAATTTCCGTCTAATTTCACTTTCATATCAAATATCAATTTTTCATCTCAGAATGCGCACCAGCAACGCCGCTATACAGATGAGCCTCAAACACAACAACCTATCAGAGCAATCACGCTAAGCAATTAATGAAATTGATTCACAAATCAGAAGAGATCACTCACAATCAAGGTTATGGCCACCGTTGAAATCAGTCTAACTGGATACTTATGATTAACCCAAAACTCATCGCCCTACTTCCCGATCTCGCCTCGTTTATCTTAGTTGTGAATGAAGGTAGCTTTACCGCCGCAGCAAAGCAGCTAGGCGTGACACCTTCAGCGTTGAGTAAATTGATCACACGTCTAGAAAAAGCACTCTCAGTAAAGCTGTTTGAACGTACCACTCGTACATTGATCATCACGCAAGCAGGCCAGTTGGTATACGACCAAAGCGTGGTCATGATTAATGCGGCGCAACAAGCGGTTGAGCTGTCTACCTCCGACCATACTGAGCCTGCAGGCTCTATAACAGTAGCGGCGCCTGAAGCCTTCTTGAACTCAGTGCTACAGCCTTTTGTTGTTCCATTTTTAAATCAGTATCCAGAGATTCAACTCAAGCTAAGAGCGGCTGACGGCGACATCGATATTTTACGTCAGGGCATCGACATCGCTTTCCGCCTGACCGATAAGCCCGACGAGAGCTTAGTATTAAAAGAGTTAGGAAAAACAAACCTAGTGTTGTGTGCAAGCCCTGACTATTTAGATGCCAAGGGGATTCCTCACCACCCTACCGAGCTGTCTGAACACGACTGTTTGTATCTTGCAGAGACAGACAAAGATCACATTTGGGATTTTCTTAAAGATGATGAATTTCACACAGTACCCGTCAGTGGACGTTACGCTGTGAACCACTCGCAGATGCGACTGAAAGGTGTGAAAGAAGGTCTAGGCGTCGGTATTTTCCATGACTTCGTGATTCAAGATGCGTTGGCTGAAGGGTCTGTAGTACAAGTGTTGGAAGATTGGACCATCAAGAGTAATTACCATGGTGCGATTGCGATGCAGTTTGCTCAAACCAAGTACATGCCCGCTCGATTGCGTGTATTCATTGATTACGCCATGGAGCACTTAGGTGACAAGTTGGCAGGAGAAATAAACTGATGCTGAAAGGAATACACCACGCGGCCATAATCTGTTCAGACTACGAATTGTCGAAACACTTTTACACTGAGATTTTAAAACTTGAGATCATTGCAGAGAATTATCGTGAGGCTCGCCAGTCGTACAAGCTTGATTTAGCGCTACCTAATGGTGCTCAGATAGAACTATTCAGCTTCCCTAACGCACCAGAAAGACCAAGCTTTCCGGAAGCTCAAGGGCTGAGACATTTGGCCTTTTGTGTTGATGACGTTCAACATGTCAAAAGCTACTTGGAAGAACAAGGCATTGAAGTCGAACCGATTCGAGTTGATGAATTTACGGGGAAATCATTTACGTTTTTCGCAGACCCAGACGGCCTGCCGCTAGAGCTGTATCAGATCTAAAGCTTTATCAGATCTAGAGCTGAATCAAGTCTAAAAGTCTTCCTCACAGAAGAAGAGCTCATCTGATTAATAAAACGGACCTTCTCAAGTAGAGAAAGTCCGTTTGCATGTCAATTAACTCAATACGGTCTTGAATTTCTCAACACGTGAAAACAGTAACCAATCCAATAGCATTGCTGTCACGATCGTTGCTCCCGCAAGCGGAAACAGTACTGAAATAACCACGACCGTCACCAAGCCTGCCTTCCAAAGCCCTGCATCACCAAACTTCGGTGGCGTACCAAGCTTTCTTTGTCCTGAAGGTCTACGCATCCACCACATCATAGCGCCAGTCACAGACACAACAATGAACGCCAAGCAAAACAAGGTATTTAGAAGCTTATTGATGATGCTGATGTCACCTTGATGCAATGAAATACCCACAGCTAAAGTCTTGGCAATGAAGTTATAATCTTGCCATGTCACCTCACCAAGAATACGACCTGAATATTGGTCGAGGTGTGTGGTACGATCCTGCGTTGGATCGATGATGTCACCGCCCATGGTATTGGCTGTGACCGTGTAGACGCCCGTTTCTGAACGCGGGAAATTGACCTTGTATTGCGTAAAGCCAAGTGAGTACGCTTTTTCAGTAACGTCATCAATGTTGAAGTTGCTTGCTGACAACATATGTTGAGAGTGATCTTCACCCATCTTAGAATGGTCGTGAGGTTCCGTAGCCTCTTCCACATGATGAACGTGTTCTGTTGGCTTATCTTGAGACAAAGGCAATAGTGTTTGCTCCAAGTTCCAAGGTAGCTCTTCTTCTGAGCCATGGTTGAGGGAAGCATGCGTCTTATCTGACAATGGAATATCGTCCCACATTTGAGCAGGGAAAGTGCTCCATGCTTGAACAAGCTTACCGCCCCAAAAACCTGTCCATGCCAATCCAGACAGAATAAACAACAACAGAATAAGCGATAAAGTACCACCGATGTTCGCATGCAGATCACGCATTAAAATACGCGCTCCTGAACCAAATCGAAGCTTAAGAAAACCAGCGCGGCTTGCGTTGTCTATCGGTAGCCATAAGTAAATGCCACTGACGAGCAACAGAATAGACAAGCTTATTGCGACTTCAATTAGGTAATCACCCCAATCACCAATCAACAAAGTGCCGTGAATATCATTCGCCAGTTGGTACAGGCTGTCGCTACGCGGAATCTCTCCGACCACTTCGCCAGTGTATTGATTCACAGTGGCGAAAACGGAAGTGCCATCTTCAAGTGCTACCGAAAAGCGGTTAGCGAGATCAGGCGCTTTGCTCGGAACGAACTGGGTAACCGAACCTTGTGGGTATTGATTCTGCACTGCAGTTAACTGTTGTGACACTTTAATTGGGTCGCCCGATGCAACAATCTCGATCGCATCGTGATGAAAAGCTAACTCGATTTCATCATCAAACAGCATCACCAAGCCTGTAATGCTCAGCATTAACATAAACGGGATAACGAATAGCCCAGCATAGAAGTGCCAGCGCCATGTGAGGAAATAGAGGGTTTTATTGCGGTCTTTGCTTTTTATATTGGTTTTCGAACCGGTTGTTGCACTGCTTTTAGACTGCGAAATAGCTTGTGCTTTCGCAGGGGTTTGAGATTCATTTCTCAACATTATTATTTCCTTTGACACACGCAAACATACCTCCTGAAAAATCGGAAAGTAATCTGAGCATGTTTAACTTTACTTAATACTTTATTTTTAATTATTTTAGTGGGTTAGGTTTAAGCAATATCAAAGGGAGGGCCGCGCGGGGCTTGCCTCATATAGCGTTCGCTTAGAGCCAAAAAAGCGTAGCTGTCGGAGACAATAGAACTCAGTCGAGTTGTCAGTAGTGTAGTGGGAAGTTCGTCTTGGTGAAACGTGGAAAAATGGCTAAACGGACACGGCTTTCCTTTATGAGTATTAGGTTCGCCTTCTTCGATTTGAACCAATTCAAAGCCATTGACCGTACATAACGACGCCCACACTCCCGCACTATTACCATGAGCATTGATAACAGGCATTAATGTCACTAGCGCCCAGCTTAATGCTGTTGCAAGTAACATGGAGAAGTTGAACGAGGTTCGGCGCATTATTCCAAGTCTTTATAAATTTCCCTTATTATGAGGGACTTGGAATTTAGGTAAACGTAAAGATTAACAGCAAGTTAAAAAATTGAAGCTAACGCACACTCTTTTTCGTTAAATACTGGTTACAACACTTTGCATTAGGCTTTCAATAAAAGAGACAATAAAAAACGCCGCCTTACACCGTCCTCGAAAGAGGGGAATGTAAGGCGGCGTTTTAGAAATCGAATCTTGAGATTTGTTCTTTGTTACCTATCTAGCAAACGTTCATGATTAACGAATTAACCGAAGATCTTGCTCCAGATGCTTGGGTTACGCTTCTCATGGTACTCTTCACGAAGGCCGTCAATAGTAAGAAGTTCTTGCTGCGCAGACGCTAAGTCACCTTGGTCTAGCTTCTGTTCAATGCTATCCAGTGATGCACTGATCTTTTTGAAGCCTTCCATGAAGTTGTCTTCTTTCTCGACTGGGTAAACACCCGTTTTCAGCTCTGCCACTAGCGTATCTAAACGAACAATAGGCTTTTGCATCTCTTCAATACTTTGAGCTTCTGCCGCTTGTTTGAACGCAAGCTTCATTTCTTGCATGTTTTTCTTAAGGTCTACATTGGCAAATGCGTTACCAGACAATACTGACGCAGCAATTAAGCCAGATAAAAGGATTGAGCGAGTTTTCATTGTTTCTCCAAGTGAAGCAGTGTCTTTGAAGTTAGAGCCATCATTACTGTGGCACTTCGACTTTATTATTTTCGGCTAGTGTATACAAAAATCTGTCAGGCACAAAAATTGATTGTGTCGAAATGCAAACCCGCCGACATTCTCTTAAATAAGATCTGAATATTCTGGGATTTCATTACGACCACGCAAGGCTAAAAAGGCTAGGAATTGCTTTGGCGAATGGGTAATCACTTTACTCGAATCTACGCCCACTTCATCTAACAATACTGCGACTAAGTCTAAGCCACCGACATCTAAACAGAAATGCGCATCGCTGCCTGTTGTAATAAATGCACCCTTCGCTTTCGCTATTCTTGCAATCTCATAGCAGCGGTCAACACTGCCAACTCGGCTATTGCCTTTGAGTGTGGTGTTGTTGATCTCAATCGCCACGTTGTTCTCAACCGCACATTGAATAACAGCTTCAAAATCGAAATCAAAATTAGGATTGCCTAAGTGACCAAGCGCATCAATTCGACCGCCCTTAATCACATTCATGAGAGCCTCTGTATGGGTAGCGACATCCGATGGACGAAAAACGGGCTCGTGGAAGCTGGCAATCACCCAATCTAGGTTCTTATCAACGCTCGGATGAATATCGATTTCACCTTGCGTGTTCATGATGTTCGACTCAACACCACGGATGATGGCAACCTCTTCGATAAAACGAGGAAGTACACGTTGGTTACTGAAGAACCAATAGTGTGGAGCGCCCGGCATTGATTCTGAATGGTCGGTAGTACAAAACATGGCTAAACCATTTTGCTTTGCCGACTTGGCGTTTTCGATCAATGTGCTGTAAGCATGACCACTTGCGTATGTGTGGGTGTGAGTATCTACTTTGAGTTCCATGAATCAATGCCCTCTTCGCTCGGTCAAAATACGTTTTTCAGAAAGTAACTCTGAATCTCTTTCAGGAAAGGAGTGCTTCAGAAAATGAGTGCCTAATGGCAACAATTCGACCAGTTTATCAGCTGAAAGTGACAATTAGCACCCAAACATAAAGGTTTATTACTGGTTCATTTACATGACAGGTAATACGTGGCTAACCAAACGAGCCTACACTTGGCCTTATCTAAGTAGAACCGCACACTCTCGGTAATTGCGCCAATTTTTTGCAACCTACCCAAGTTCGTCAATACTTAAACCAGTCTACAAACCGGAGTGTTAGATGAGAAGAAGACGATATCCGCTGAGTATCCACATCACTAGCCTTTTCCTAATTTTGACAACACTTGTCGGTGCGGTATTGATTTCGATAAGTTATCGGCACTCTCAAGAGTTGCTGTTAGGCACAGTGCGCGAGATCAGTAATGAGCATCGCGACAAGCTGGAATCAGTATTTAAACAAGCCATTGCCCCGGTCATCACAACCTTAAATGTGATGGCGGTGAGCCCGTTTGTTGCTCATCAAACTTCCGCTGTCGAAAAAGACTCTTGGCTTGCTTCGGTCGATATCATCTTCAAACAAAACACCAATTTGGTCGCTCTATTTTATGGTTCTGAAGATGGTGACTTTAGAATCTTTCGCCCATTAAGCACCAATAAACAGCGAGCTGAAAACAGCGCCCCCGCTAAAGCGACCATGATGGTCAGCAGCACCAATCTAGACGGTGAAAACTTTATTACCTACCTTGATGGCGCACATCAAGTGATCAGTACTAGACAAGCAGAGAGTAAGTTCAACCCCACCACTCGTCCTTGGTTTCGTAACGCAAAGCCTGACGGCTCAATACAACTCTCTGAGCCCTATCTATTCTATTTCCTGCAAACCAATGGCATTACACTCTCTAGGCGCTCTGCCAATGGCAAGCATGTGGTTGGTGCCGATTTTACGTTGAGTTCGCTCTCTTCTCAGATCAGTGAATTAGCTTATTCTCCGCAAACCCGACTCGCCTTGTTCGATCAACATTTTAATCTTCTCGGTCAACATCAACTTGAGTTATCAATACCCAAGTCTGATGACACAAGTAAAACTGAGCAAACGAACAACCAAACGACTGGGAAACTCTCTGGCAGTGAGCAAGACCAAAGCTTCTTTAATGTGCCCAAACGTGAACAGATGGAAGCATTGAAAGCGTCCGTTATTGCGCCGCTTATCTCTGATGAAGAGAAGTTTAACCTCAATCTAAAAAACGTTGAATACAACTTAAACACTTGGGCACTAACGTTAACGCCGGTTCAACTGACTCAAAACGTCACCTTGTACTTGGCAGAAGCGACACCACACAATGAGCTACTCGCTGATCTTATCTCGATGCGAGACAAGCAAGTTGCGGTCGCGATTGGGATGTTGTTCATCTGCTTCGCTATCGTATGGTTTGTCGCCAATCGACTGTCTCAGCCGCTTAATACGCTGATGCAACTCACCGACAACATCGCTCGATTTGACTTTAGGCGTACTCATTATCCCAAAAGCATGATTCAAGAAGTGGCTAACCTCGCCCATTCAATTGAGCTGATGGAACACACGCTTCATGATCTGATTACCCTACTTCGAGACACGGCCGGGAATCAGGAGTTTTCGATCTTAGCCAAGAACATTGCTCATCAAAGCTATTTAATCACCAAAGCAGAAACCATTGTCCTATTCACTCAATCAAAAGAGAAAGACGTGTTTGATACGGCGGCCAACCTTGCCATTCTGCCTTTTAAGGCCGACATCAATGACTTCATCAAACACACGCCTTGGTTGCTGTGCCAGCTTAAGTCTGGTGAGACGATCCATTTAAACCGAGAAGACAATGTTCTCAACTATTACCAGGATTCGATCTTCAATTCAGACCTGTACCTGTTTCCACTATTAAACAGAGAAAAGTTGTTGGTAGGGATTGTGGCAATTGGCTATGAAAGACCGATCACCAAGATGCAGGCAGACAAGCACGCCTTTTTACGAGAGCTGCTCAGCTTTGCGGAAATAGCGAAAGACAACATCGACCAAATGCAGCAACAAAAAGACATGCTTAACGCCTTTATTGAGCTGATTGCGTCGGCGATTGATACCAAGTCACCTTACACGGGTGGGCATTGTCAACGAGTGCCTGAGCTCACCAAATGGCTAACTCAAGCAACCATAGATGATGACCGCTATTACCCGCAATTCTCATTGGATAGTAAACAGTGGGAAGAGTTGATGCTCGCCGCTTGGCTTCATGACTGCGGCAAGGTGACCACGCCTGAATATGTGGTAGACAAGGCAACAAAACTGGAAACCATTTACGACCGAATCCACGAAGTGCGAATGCGTTTTGAGTTGTTGAAACAGCAAGCGGAAACCGATTACTGGAAAGCGATGGCGAACGGTGCGCTACAAGAAGAACAACTCAAAATACTCGAACAAAGCCTGTCTGAACTGGATGAGGAGTTTGCCTTTGTTGCTGAGTGTAACCTTGGCGGCGAATCTATGACGGAAGAGCAGCTAGAACGCTTAGATCAAATAGCCAAACGCCAATGGAAACGAACGTTAAATGATCAACTTGGAATATCTTGGGCTGAAAAAGAGAGGTACAACTCGTGGCAGAAATCGTCACAATCTGCCGACGCTAAACCAGATAACAGTGAACAGACATTACCAGTGATGGAACCACTCCTTGCGGACAAGCCAGAGCACAAGATCCCATGGGATAATGGCTTTAACCCAGCAGAATTGTGGCAAGAAGAGTTCGTCCTTAAGCCTGGAGAGGTCAAATACAACCAAGGCGAGCTGCACAATTTGAAAGTCAGTCGTGGCACTCTCAACGAAGAAGAACGCTTCATGATCAATGACCATATCATTCAGACCTTCACCATGTTAAACAAGCTCCCTTACCCACCTTACCTGCAAAATATTCCCGAAATTGCCAGTGGGCATCATGAACGTATTGATGGTAAGGGCTACCCTCGTGGGTTGAGTGAAGATCAATTACCTTTGCCGTCCCGAGCCATGGCGATTGCTGATGTCTTTGAAGCGCTCACCTCGAGTGATCGCCCGTACAAAAAAGGCAAACTCTTAAGCGAATCACTCAACATCATGACCAACATGGCGACCAGCGGTCATATCGATCCCAAACTATATTTGCTGTTCTTAGAAAACAAAATCTACGATAAATACGCTGAGCGATTCCTAGAAACAAACCAACGCTGCGAGATTGACCCGCACGAACACATCGACCGAGTAAAAGAGTACATACGCTCATTGTTTTAAGTTTTAAACTAACCATTCAGAGGATAAGCCATAGCTCAATGGTTAGCTTTTAGCTGCCGAGTCCAATACCGCAACGTCCACTACAGTCGCTACCGCCATTGGAGTGTGCAGTTTTTGTTTGGCTTTCACCTTGCTATGTCTCTTCGCTAATAGCGTGTTAGTGATGCTCGCCACGACAATTAAGTTAATGCCAATCATCTGCTGAGTAGAAAACACATCATCAAAGAACAAGCCCTGCCATAACGCGCTAAACAACATGTTTGTAAAAATCAGAGGTGCCAACTGGGAGCCACTGTCTGCCAGCTTATACGCCTTGGAACGGAAGATTTGGGTATTGATGGTAAACAGTGCAAGACCAAGTGCTCCGAGAGCAATCCAGCGTAAATCGTCAAAAGACAATAACGCCGACAAGGTTCCTTTCTCTGCACTTTCAAGCACATCGGGCGCCGCAGAAACAGAAGTAAACACCACCATTGGTATCACAATAATTGCCGCAGCTAAAAAGGTCCACGCGTTAAGCTCTGCTGGTGTCAGGCTGGTTTTAGTCGCTCGGTACAAACTCACTTGCGAGCCAGAATTAAATACCCCCGCGAGAAGCCCAAGCAGAAGCGCAGGTCTAAAGAACTCCGAACCAAACTCAAACTGCGACCAATCCCCTGCCATCATCACTACGCCAACAAAGGTAACAGCTAAACACACTATCGTCGTTGTATGAATCTTGGTTCTAAATATTAACTTTTCTAACAATGGAATAAACAGAGGACCCGTACTGAACAACACAACCCCTTCAACCAGCGTTAAGGTTTGCAGTGAAGTAAGGAAACACCACTGACACGCCACCATAAAGATCGCCCGCATCACCAAAGGTTTCCACATTTCTCGTGTCGGCTTGCTGATTTTGTAAAAGGTCAGAAAAAGAAATAAGAACAGACTGGGTAACAAAAAACGCACAAAACTGAGCAACGAAGTGGGCATCACTTCAGATAGATACTTGGCCATTAAGCCGCTTAAAGACAAACTGAACGTCGACAACAACATGAAAGTCGTCGCCTTGGTAATATCAGACATAATTATCACCTCCTATGACATCTATTTTAGAGGCGTGACGTAATGAAAAATAGCGAGTAATATTAACCATAACTGTAAGGAAAACTTACCAATGAAAAAACTCGTTCCGCTTAAATCCGTTTACGCTTTCATTGCTGTTGCTGAGACTGGCAGCATGACCGACGCCGCTCGGGTGTTGTACGTCAGTCACTCTGCGGTAAGCCAAGCGATCAAGTCGTTAGAACAACTGGTCAACAAGCCTCTGTTTCAACGAGTCGGTCGTCGTGTTGTTCTTAATGCCGCAGGTAAGCGATATTACCGCAAAGTCGCGCCCGCGCTTGAACAAGTGATAGAGGCGACCGAAGAGCTTGCCAGAACGCCTAACGACCACCGCATTACCCTCAACATGGTCAATTCGCTCGCGATGCACTGGTGGATCCCACGAGTTCCCGACTTCCAAGCATTCGCTCCCTCACTTGATATCCGTATTTCGACGCTAACTGGCCCTTTCGACATTGAGCAGGAAGGGGTCGATGTTGCGCTTGTACATGGCAAGCCCAACGAGTGGGAACAATATTACAGCGAGAAACTGGGCGACGATGATTTGGTCTTGGTGTGCAGCCCTACTCTATTAAAAAACCAGACCGGATTGAGCGTCGAGCAACTCGTCAAACAAAACCCAACCATTGGCGTTTTTAACATCAGGCGGCAACACGACTGGCAAGTGTGGTGCGACAATTACCAAATTCCACTGCCCACATTCCATAGCAATCTGACGTTCGATGTCTCCATTCAAGCGGTGCAAGCTGCAATTCGTTCGTTAGGCGTACTAGTAACGCATCGCTTGTTTGTGAAAGATGACATCAGCCATGGGATGCTTGTCGAATTGGGTAAACCGGTTGCTAACCCGCACCAAGATTTTTACTTTGTTTGCCCGAAAAACAAATTAAAACAAGAAAGTGTGCTAAAACTGAGAACATGGTTAAGACATGAATTCACGCGCTCAGAGACAGCACTGAACGATGACATTCACGAGCAAGACCAAACTATCAATCAATAAGCGAGTGACAGCTCAGCAAGCTTACAAGAGGCCATTATGATTATTACCACCACACAATCAGTCGAAGGCAAGCGCATTGTCGATTACAAAGGGGTTATTGCCGGAGAAGCCATTCTAGGGGTGAACGTTTTCAAAGATATGTTTTCAGGAATTCGTGACTTTGTGGGTGGACGTTCTGGTACCTACGAGAAAGAACTGGAAAAAGCACGTAACTACGCGTTCAAAGAGTTAGAACAGAAAGCGATTGAAGCGGGTGCCAACGCAGTGGTGGGTGTCGACATCGATTACGAAGTCTTGGGAACAGGCAATGGCATGTTGATGGTGTCTGCTAGTGGCACGGCAGTGGTGGTTGCTTAGTCGGTGGCAAACCCATCGCTCAATAGCTCTATCTATCGAATAACGGATTCATTCGCTTAATCGTGTGATTCTCGAAAAAACCGCCCCTTAGCTAAATCGCTAACTAAGGGGCGTGATTGTATGCGTTGCCAAGTTAGATTTGAATATCTCTAACTCGCGCGATCTTCGGGTTCAGAGAGCATGGCATCAAAAGAGGCAATTCGAGCCAAAAACTCTTTTCTATCTTTAGGCATAATTGAGCTTGCCATTGGTAAGTTCGCCTTCATCGCATCGACGGCGCGACCACGAACCAATACCTCAAAGTGCAAGTGCGGGCCAGTAATACGACCAGTAGCACCCGATAGCGCAATTTTCTGACCTCGCTTAATTTGCTGACCTTTCTTAACTAAGAAGCGGCTCAAGTGAAGATAACGCGTCGTATATACGCTGTTGTGTTCAATCACCAAATATTTACCAGCATACGGGTGGTCACGAAGTGCCACCACTCGACCATCACCAGTTGAGTAGATAGGTGAACCAACAGGTGTCGCAAAGTCGGTACCATTGTGCGGTGAGATTCGCCCAGTTACTGGGCGTCTTCGTGTCGGATTGAACGAAGAAGTGATTCTTCGGAATTTTCTGTCGACTGGGTATCTATCAAAGGCTTGCTCTAGACTATTTCCCTCTCTGTCATAAAAAAGACCATCTGGTGCTAGAAAAGCTGCGACTTCTCGGTTTCTTAATTGAATTGAGGTACCTTGAATTTCTGTTTTACCCGTTAGGTGATCATCCGTGTACTGCTCTTTGACCAATACATTAAAGCTGTCACCGGCTCTTAGTTCACGAGCGAAGTTGACTTTGTCTTTTAGTGTGCGGGTAATATTGGCTATTTGAGCTGTCGTCAGCCCTGCTTTGCATGCCGATGTTGAAAAACTACCGTGAACACTACCCGCATAGAGTTTTTCTTTCCATTCGCCTGGGATCTCGTGGAATTTATAGGTGAAGCTACCATCATCGTTTCGAGTAAAGGCTGCTTGCTCAACCAGACTCTCGTGATAAATCAGCTCCACAAGCTGTTTTGAGTCACTATCCAAAAGCAACTCTAGATGGTCACCAGGTTTTATTGTGTCGAGTTTCAAAGATTCAAGATCCGCTTCCATGACCTTGTGAACCGTTTCATAAGGCAGATTCCACGATTCGAATATATTACTGAGGGTATCCCCAACCTTCACAAAGTAGTGAATTTTGATCATTGAGTTCGAATTGGTTTGTGGCGGCGCCTGTTCCTCACCGTCCGTGTGCAGTTCTTGATAAGGCGTGACTTTTATCGAGATTTCTTTTTCTGGTTCAGGATGAAAAGAGAGCAAAGCAGCAAGGGAAAATGCGCTGATAGCAATAACGATCAGGCCAATACGGAGGAACTTCATAAAATACTTAGCGGTTATAACGAGGAACTTAGAAAGTGTTATAACATAACAATTCATTCAAGGAAATAAATGAAATGTAAGAAACCGCAGCGCGATAGGCGTGAAAATATGGTGGGCATGCAAGGCCCACCATCTTAGTTAACACTACTCTTTATCTAGCATTATTCTTCACGAAGTGCTTCGAAGCGTTCTAAGCCACGCAGCATCTCAAAGTCAGGTTCATCAGCCAATAGCTCTCGCATTGAACCACTGGCTTCGATAGAGCGCTCTAAGTCATCGATCGCTTGGCCTTCAGCACCTAACCTTGCGTAGGCACAAGCACGTTGATACAAGGCGTGAGCATTTTGATCGTCCACTTCCAACACGCGATTACATAAGCTCATCGCCCAGTGGTATTCCTGCATGTCCATTGCGGCATCGGCTTTGTAAGTTAGTGCTTCCAAATCACCCGGGCGAACTTTTAAGATCTCATCGTAGATTTCAATTTTCTGCTCGGCGGTTTGAGCATTCTGAGCCCTCAACCATAAATTATGAATTTCATTGATGATTTCGATTTCTCGGTTGTTCTCTGAGATGATTCGAGTCTTACGCTTAAGATCCCTTTCAAGAACGTTAAACTTCTTCTCATAATCTTGGGCTATGTCGTTGAGTCGTCGGTCAGCCATCTCTTTGGTGGTGTGTTTCAACTCTTTGAGTGATTGCCAACCCACCAATGCAATTAGGGAGGCAACACCGGCAATAATGTAGAAGAAGTAGGTTACGGTTACATTGGCGTAATTCAGAGACTTGTCTGCCACAGTCAGTTCCCGGTCAGTCATCTGAATGGTCAAGCGTCTTTCAAGATCTTGCTGTTCCATTCGTAGTTGCTTCAGCTCATCCAAGATATAACGCTCCATCAGCGGTCTATCCAAATACTCTTGTTCAGAGTACTTAACCTCTTCGCTTGCAAAACTCATCGCGCTGAACACCGAGATAACTGCAATCAATAAGATTCGAAGCATTATACATTCCTTATATATTTATCTTTAGACTAACTGTATCTCGTAATAAGCATACAAGCTAGGAAGTCGACAATTTTGCTATGTCCATATTGGAATTAACACTCTAAAACATCATTGATAATTATAAAACACCTGAAGCAACATCATTAATTTCTAAATTATAAAAATACCGCGTAATACTGTTCTATATAATTAATTCGCGATGCGAATATACCGAAAAATGGTTTATTGCATCGAGATGAATCTTATATTAATAACGATCAGAACGAGGTTAATTTGAATAATCCACGATACGATTTAGTAAGCCGTGTACTGCACTGGGTAATGGCTTCTGTAATCATCTATGCAACAATCGCAGGGTATGTGATGCACTATGTCACCAGTCATCCAGAGCTGTTTTCTTTTCTGTCAGTGCTCAACATGTCATTGGCGACCGTTGCGACGCCACTGCTTGTGGTTCGTTATATCTGGAGCCACTTTCGCTCATCGCCAAACATGCCAACCTCTGTGCCTGAAGGGCAAAAATGCGTTGCCAAGCTTGCACACTCTTTGATGTATCTTGTGATGTTTATGGTTTTCAGCACCGGCTACTTAATGCTAAAAGAACCGTACTCTTTATTTTGGTTAGTGAGTGTAAATAATCTAATTACCGACTCTGCAATCAACGGCTTCTTTTTCTATTTACATCGTGCCAGTTGTATTGCCCTAGCCTGTTTAATTGTGCTGCATATCAGTGCCGCACTTAAACATCACTTTGTCTCGAGGAACTATGTATTGAAGACGATGCTCTAGATTCAGAGAATTCAACACGGTTTGCACAAACAAAAAAGGTTCATCGCGGCTTTCCGGGGAAAGCCGCTTTTATCTTCATAAAAAAGTAATCCGTATCTCAGGGCAAGATCATGAAAACCCCTTATGAAATAAGGGATGACGTGAAGTCATATTTTCACTAATTAGATACTGAAGTCACAATAATCTCAATACATCCAAGATCGATTTGATGATCAGATTTAGGTGTGATCATATACTGTTTTTTAACAGCAGATATTTAGCCTAATGAACGGATTAAGCCTTTTGGACCATATTTCAGTTATTCGAGACCCTCGCCAAGCCTGGAAAATAGAGCACACGCTAACCGACATTATCTTCTTAACAATTGCAGCAGTGATTGCTGGTGCTGAAGGTTGGGAGGATATTGAAGATTTTGGTGAAGATAACTTGGAATGGCTTAGACAGTATGGTGATTTCAAACAAGGCATACCAGTACACGATACCATTGCCCGAGTTATCAATCTTATTTCCGCCAAGCAACTGCAACGATGCTTTACTGCGTGGATGAAAGACTGTCATGAGGTGACTGAGGGTGAAGTGATTGCTATCGACGGCAAAACTCTCAGAGGCACATACAACAAAGACAAGCGTTGTGGTGCAATCCATATGGTTAGTGCGTTTAGTGCTGCAAATCAAGTTGTGTTAGGGCAGGTTAAAACAGCAGACAAAAGCAATGAAATCAAAGCGATCCCCGAACTGCTTGAAATGCTTTCCTTACGAGGTTGCTTAGTGACGATTGATGCTATGGGATGCCAGAAGGATATAGCTGAAAAGATAGTCGGCCAAGATGCAGATTACCTCTTAGCGGTAAAAGGTAATCAAAAACGATTGGAGCAAGCGATTAGCCAAGTCTTTAATTCTAGTATGCTTAATAGTTTTGAAGGTGATAAATACGTCACTCAAGAGAAAGGACATGGTCGTACAGAAACGCGTTTGAGTATGGTTGTTCACAATACAGATTTCTTAGGCGATATAGCGCTTGATTGGGCGGGACTCTCCACCATTGGTATGGTCGTTTCAATTCGTCAAGAAGGTGATAAGCCAGCAGAAACAATGCAAATCAAGCACTACATAAGCTCAGCAAAACTGACGGCTAAAGCTTTACTAGAGAGCACGCGAGCACATTGGAGCATTGAAAATCAGATGCACTGGCGATTAGACGTAGGTTTTAAAGAAGATGAATGTCGGATTCGTCGAGAGCAAGCTGGTGAGAATTTAGCAGTTATAAGACATATAGCTTTAAATCTGCTGACGGAAGAAACCAGCTTCAAAGCAGGGATCAAAAGAAAGCAGAAAAAAGCAAACCGTAGCAATAGCTACCTTTCGCAAGTCCTTGCAGTACAAGGGGCTTCGTAAGCTTGCCCTGCAGGGTACCCTGACTTCCAATTCTTTACTGAGCTTGAACTGTATGGTGGTTTCTATATTTTTCGAGGAGCAAAGTCCCTGAATCCTCATGTTATAGAAGCGAGAAACGGTCAGGGCCGGCATTTATCTAAACTAGAAGGAAAGAAGCTCAAAGACATCACTCGAGGTACTAATCGCTCACAGGTACTCGACCTTAAAGTTCGTAGTGGTAAGCAAGAATTTAGAGTGGTAAGACGTTGGTTTGCAGAAGAAAAGCGATTCTGTATTTGGTTAACTAACTTGCCTTCAGGTACCTATACTGCTGATGACATAATGGCGATCTACCGCTGTCGATGGCAGGTGGAGTTGCTTTTTAAAGAATTAAAATCTCACACAAACTGGCAACGATTTGTCACCGCACAAAAGGCCATCGTTGATGGGCTTATCTGGGCCAGTTTACTCTCGCTGATCATCAGGCGCAGTACTGCGCTTCAGATAATGCCATCGGTCTCGCTGTTTAAGGCGGCAAAAAATGTGGATGTGTGGCTGTTGCCCATATTTGAATGTATCAGCCACAAGGCATGGTCAGAAATAGGCAATAAACTGGAATGGGCCTCTAGCTATATATTTAAGAACGCACAAAAGTCCGCCCAGAGGAAGTCAAAGAAAAACATCACGTTAGACGGGATTTATGCTGGTCTTAATGCTTAAGGTTCAGTCTATGAATATTGTTATTAATCCCTTCCAAGGTACATGTATTTAAGTGATATAAAGCTGAAGACACTATCCCATGAAGGTACGGTTTCAGCTTTCTAGCAAAGTTTATGAGTGGCTTTACTCCGCTTTCATGAACTTGTTGCCACCATATTTCCCAAAGGTCTCGGGCTTGTTTTTCCGATTCGCAGTACCAGAGTTCCTTGAGTTGAGCGCCAAGTAAATGGGTCACCATTAAGTCACGGTTAATCGCAAGTATTTCATCCAGATAGCTTTGTTGCTTGGTATTTAAATTCTCTCTATTTTTCAGTAGTACCCAGCGTGAGCGCTTGACCCAACGCCGTGCACTTTTGTCATCTTTAAGTTGGTTAGCTTGATCTACTCGAACTCTATCCATAACCTCTCGACCAAACTTAGCGACGACATGAAAGAGATCATAGACGATACGGGCATTTGGACAATGAGCTTGAACCTCTAGATCAAAAGCGGTGTTCATATCCATTGCCACAACTTCGATATTTTGTGCATGCTCTCCAAGCATCTCAAAGAAGGGCGTATGTCTTTGCGACTTCTACCTAGACCAATCCAAAGTACTTGATGCGTTTGTGCATCTGCGATAACAGTGGCGTAACGATGGCCCTTGAATATGGCAAACTCATCCATGACCAGTTGACGCAAGCACCCCCAAGGAACCTCAGGTACGACACGCTTGAGACGTTGCTTGTCTATTTCTTTGATGGTGTGCCAGTGCACTCCAGTAAGCTCTGAAATGTGTTTGATGGGTAGCAATGGTAATAGATTATCAATGTAATCAATCAGCCGATTAGTGAGGCGAGAATATGGCTTAACCCAAGAAATAGATTCAGTCTTGATACCACAATTTGAACACTTGATGCGCCGAGTCTGGACGAATAACTCAACGGGTATGCCAAGCATCATCGCATCTTTAAGCGTTCTCCATTGAGTGTCATGGATCGAGTCAGAAGCTTGGCCACAAGAGCAGTATGCCGCGGTATCAGGAATTAAGGTGATAGAGATTAATGAGTCAGTTTTATAAGACTTTACGATCTGAAAGCCTTCCCAGAATGATGATAGGAAAGTATTATTCGGCATGAAAACGGTAGTTTGTGAAAGGTTGTGTTTGGCAATGTAACCTTACCACTAACTACCGTTTTTGTTTTCAGTTCCCGCTAATCTGCGAAGAACCAAAAAAAAGCCATAGCATGTTCTGAACTGCCCCCCAATAGCTGGCTTTAACTTCTATACGAATTGCTTTCTATGGCACACCGTGACCTTTAGATGCCACCCATACTCGATACCACTGTTCGCGCGTCAGCTCGATTTTCAGTGCATCAACCGCAGTCTTCACACGCTCAATCTTACCTGAGCCAATAATCGCAATTGGATTAGACGGTAAACGACGAACCCAAGCGTAAATCACTTGATCAATGCTGCCTGCACCCACTTCTTGACGAATCGCCTCTAGCTCATCACGAACACGAATTGCTTGCGCTGAATCGCCACTAAAGATGCTACCACCACCGAGACAAGACCAGGCCATCGGTCGAATGCGGTTCATCTGCAGTTGATCTAGCGTGCCATCATGAGCCACTTCGAAGTTCAATGGGTTGATTTCAACTTGGTTGGTCACTAACGGTTTACCAAGGCGAGATTGAAGAAGTTCGAACTGACGCGGTGAAAAGTTAGAAACACCGAAGTGCTTAACTTTACCTACTTTGTGTAGCTCTGCGAACGCTTCTGCTACTTCATCTGCATCCATTAACACGTCAGGGCGGTGAATCAACAATACATCGATATCGTTAACACCTAAGCGCTCTAATGAGTTATTTACTGATTGGTAAATATGCTGCGCGCTAGTGTCATAGTGATTGATCTTACGATCTGGAGTGTGGTCACCACATAGGTTGATATCGCACTTGGTGACGATTTGAATATCATCACGAAGGCTTGGTTCAAGCGCTAACGCCTCACCAAACAACTTTTCACATTGGTAGTTACCGTAAATATCCGCGTGATCGACAGTTGTGATGCCAAGATCAATATGTTGCTTCAGGAAAGTCAGACGTTGTTGCGGGGTCATGCCCCACTCTGCTGTACGCCAGTATCCTTGCACCAACTCAGAAAGCTCTGGGCCTTGTGGCGCTATCGTTACTCTTGCAACCATGGGTTGTCTCCTTTATCAATACTGAACGTATCCTAAGCTCGTTTTACCGAGGGCTCAACGTATAACAAATGGCAAAGGTAAACGCTTATTAAAAATGTGAGAGCCGCAGAAAAACGAACACTTAAATAAATTATAACTTGCTGTCTGCCAGTGAGCCGTTCTCCTGAAAGGCTTGTTTAGCCTAATAAATAACGAAACTATCTATAAATTTGAGCAATTAAAAACGATTAAGTTGAACCGTTAAGTTGTCACCATCACTGTATAACTGAATCCAAGGAGAAGGAGAGCTAGAAGAAGATAAGCTAGGCACATTCCACACACTCAGTTGCTCTGCTGAACCGTGAGGCGCATTGATAAATTCGACCAGTTGTTTATCCACCTTATCGAAACCAACACCTTCATTTCGAGCTTGTTCGAGTTGAGCAGTAACATCGAATTCATCTTCACCAATACGAATTGAACTGAGAGCAAAGCCATCTTGGCGAAGGTATGCCTGAAGCTTTGTGTAGCTTAGGTGCGAATATGGCAGGTATAAGCGAACTGTTTCGACGCTTGAGTCACCCAACTCCAGTTCAACGTAAACATCCAGATCATAATATTGGGTTAAGTCACTGCACAACAGCGTATCTTCGATCTCACCACAATCCATCAAGTCGATATCGTTAATATAGTTTTGAGAATTCGGCAAACTTGTGCTGCTGTTAAATACTGTTCTTAGCCACCAGCTTTCGGTTGCCTGCGCTGAAAATGAAATAGCATTGAGGGACAGCATTAGAGGCAAGATTAGAACTTGAAAGATTTTCATCGACTGGGCTTATTTGGCGCTATATGAAGTGTCCATTATACGTGACCAATCGACAAACAACCGCTCGAGTCGCAAATTTTAGGCGAAAAAAAAACGGGCATACATGCCCGCTAGATAAATTCATCACCGAATAACGTAATCCGTCACGTTGAGAACCATTACGAAAGAGAGGATATCACTCTCCCACAACAGTTACAATACATCGTATTCATTACTTATAGCCACCTTCTATTGCTGGCTCTTCAAGCGATAGTCTTACTTTATTACGTTGAATGGCTTCTGGCGGCAAACTGATGAAGCCGTATTGGTTCAAAACGCCTTGATGATCTTGAGACAAGGTAAGCCCAACAAAGAACTCCTCTTGTTCCGTAAAGCCTTTGCGATGCGCTGGAATATTCAAGTACATGTAATAAACCGTTGCTAACGGGTAACGACCAGAGAGGATCGTTTCTTTGTTTAAGTCGTAGTTCACACCTAGGTTATCAACCACGCTCAACCATTTCACGTCTGAGATTTGATCTGAGTAGACGGTGTACCCAATAGCTGCATCTTCGTCTTCAATCTTGTTAATCAGGTCCGGCAGGTCCGCTAAGAATTGAGTATGGACATATTCTCCCTCCGTTCCACACTCGACCCAACTTGAAAAGGTGGTATGCCCCTTCAGGTTATGATCAATGGCGAAGGGCAGCATATGAGTATCTAGACTTTCACCATTACGGATATCACTGCTTGGTGACCATTTGGGATGTTTAGGGTCGTTAGAGCAACCAAACACATCGATAAGTTCAGCGACACTGATGGATGTTGCAGGATTATTTTCATTCGCTAGAATCGCAATCACGTCAGCGGTAAACATCAGCTCTGTCGGTCTATAGCCGTAGCGCATGTCGAACCTAGCCATCTCTTTGTCAGTCCACTTTTTGGAAGTGATACCAACACGCGAGCGCTGCATGATCATCTGTTCTGGGACGCTGTCACTCAACAAGATTTCTAGGTCGCTCTCTTGGCTCTTAAGTAAGTCTTCAACAAGGCCCTGCATATTCGGCTCAATCGCGACCAAACCAATTTCACTGGCATCATTCGCAAACGTCGATGCCGAGAACAACATAGGTACAGCAGCAAGCAGTAAGCCCGATTTATTAGATAGACGTTTCATTACTGGCCTCCTACTGGGTCAATCGATGTCTTAGATTCCACATCGCTATTGCTGTCGAGCTGCATCTCTGAAGTGAAGATATTCCAAGATGGATTCACTTCCATACTCTCTGTTTTTAATACTGCAATGGTCCTGCGCTTACGCTTGTGAAGATGCTGAGTTAAGCTGGTTATCTGAGTAAACTCTTGTTCGAAGATTCGCTCACCATTGATACCTCTATCAATTAAAGCGTCTCGAATCACGCCAGTTCTTTTCTTCGCTAATGCCTTGTTATACGCGTTTGTACCTTCAGCACTGGTATCACCGACCAAGGTAACCGAAGCATCAGGCTGCTCTCCTAGTAAACGCACCAACTCATTTAATACAGCAGTATGATCAGGTTTAAGGTCATACTTATCAAAATCAAATGCCACACTTAATACTTCAACATCTTCGACAATTTTCCAATTGGCACACCCTTTAATGTCTACCGTTACACCTTCTGGCGTATCGGCACATAGATCTCGCTGGTTAATCACACCGTCTCGGTCATTATCGGCTAAGTCATCAATTTGATGGCGAGTCATTGTCGTATCAGGCGTTTCTGCACAACCCATTAGCAAGATAGAGCTAAGTAGCGCTAGTTTAAAATATCTCATTACTTATTCTCCCCTTGCCACTCTTCTGGATGTTCAATCCTCAACGCATACGTCAACATGATGTGCACCATCAATACTGGACAGTGAGCTTAGTGACTTTCCATACTTATGCTAATTCGTGATTTGATCTGCACCAGATAGACTGAACACCAAGCTAAGCGACTTTCGATACTTGTAGTTATTCATAATTTATTAATTTAGCGAAGACGCTGAAACGTTTATGTCCATTTATGTATTGGGACGCTTTTATCGTTTCGTTCAGTGCCGTCTAGTTCATCCGCGGGTCGTACTTTCTGAGGTATTTTTCAAACAGACGAATTTGTTTGTGGTCTACTTTAAAGCCGCTCATTGGCGGCGCTTCCCCGGTAACGGTTTCTATCTGTTCTTTGTAGTTGGTGATGCGCTTGAAGGTGTCTTCTATGACGTTTATGGCTTCAGTTTGGCTTTCCGGTAGGGCATGCGTGGTCAACAAGCAGGCTTCAACGTCTAAACAGTTGAGCACAAAGTTAATGATTTCTTGGTTGTTACCCTTGAACTCCTTTTGAGTAATGAAGGACTTCCTGACGATGCGTGCTTCATTGTCCTCGTCGACTTCGCCTTCGCTAAACACCACCATGTCTCGGTAGACAATGATAAAATCACTGTCGACGTCCATTACGCCATATTGCTGAGCAAACCCCGCTTCCTTATAGCGAGCATATTGCTCGGCGATTTCTGCTTTTAACGCCGACAAGGTTTTGATCCCTTTTCGGTCAATCAACCGCTCTATATAGTGGCCTGAGTAGGTGTCGATGGCATCGATAGCGATCCGGTCACCAAAGCGCTTCTTGGATAGCGGATAGTAGACGTTTTCGATGTAGAGCCTGCCCTTTTCCGCATACAGGCATTTTCCTATCAACAGTTTGCCATAGATGCCGTATTTATCTTTGCTACCGGCCAACTCAAAGTGGTTGCTGACCTCTTTTTGTTGGGTTAGAAAGGCGATGAAGGCGTTTGGGTTAGTCGAGTTATTGAGTCTATTTGATATTTGCTCATGGCTTTGCATGATTTGTTGTTGAAGTCTTTTCCATGTCTTTTTGGCAAACGTTGAAGGTTCCATTGAATGATCTCCTTTAAGGCGAGGGGCTTAGCCGTTCGATTTCGGCACCGTGTTTCAATGTAGTACCGTTAGTGATAGTTGCCAATAATGAAGACTTACTGTGTGACCAAGCAGTCTCGGCTTGTGTGTTTGTCTCATGTAGGCCTTGTTTTTTGTGACTCGTCAGATTGGAATAGGTATGCAGAAAGTGGCATCTTTAGGGGGGAGGCGGTAGCGTATTGTTAAGGCTCAGAGTGAATGGCCACCGGTTTGTTAGATGTTTTGTAATTAGGCCGTTGAAATGTGGTATTGCAATTTTCCATAATCGTTGTAATGGTAAAGCACTAATGTAAACCAAATGCTCTAAGTTGCTTTTGTCCAATGGTGACTTGAGCAAACCAACACGCTACTGTGATCACTGATGAACGCATTGGGTTGGATTGAAAACCGAACCTTTACTCATGGGCAACTCTCATTTGGGGACTGCATTAAACTGTTGAAGGAGAAAACCCCGCCAGTTTCCGATTTGCATTGAGATGGTCTTCCCCAAGACATGGCATTTCAACAAGCTGGCTCGCTAACTCATCGCTCTCATATTCGTTGGTGGAACTCAGGCCAAGACATCAATAGCGGCCAAACTGTCTGGTTGGGTAGCGATTAGCTATGATAATGGCTTAACGGTGATCCCATACAACGGCATCATTACCATACTCCACAGCAACGACCCAAACGTGGACGGAGGAAGAGACCAGTTGAAAGAGAGTATAATGAGCATAAATACATTATGGGATGCGGAGCGACTGGCCTTAGCCAAACCAATCGCTCTCAACAATGGACATGATTACTACAGTGATGGACCAGTGTTATTAGTTTCATAACCCATTAAGGCACCGAAAGTGGTCAGTTTATAACCCAAGTCGAAAGCACACTAGGGCGTGTTGATCTTTCGTGAGTGTTTTTTGAACAGCATGGTAAAGAGTTATAATTTGCTTCGCCAAAAGTAAAACCATAACCAATACCATGCCAAGAACAATGCTAACTGATATTCGCTGGGAACTGCTACTCCAAGTTATGAAAAGTACAGGTCGTATTTACGATAAAACTGAACATCGAATGACATTTGAAGGAATACTTTATCGAATGAGAACAGGTATTCCTTGGCGAGATCTACCCTCTGAGTTCGGAGAGTGGAGTACCGTTTACAGACGATTTAATCTTTGGTCAAAGAAAGGGATTTTAGATAATCTTTTCAAAAGCTTATCTAACATGGCTGATTTTGAATGGGTATTTCTTGATGGCTCTATAGTTAGAGCACATCAGCATAGTACAGGTGCAGCTACTGAAAGTTCAGAGCAAATAGGAAAAAGTCGCGGGGGCAACTCAACCAAAATTCACTTAGCCGTAGATAGTGGTGGCCTGCCGATTTGCTTTGATTTATCAGAGGGACAACGCCACGATATAGTGCATGCCGAAAGCTTAGTTGAGCAACTCGATGAAGTTAATACCATCGTTTGTGATAAAGGATATGACAGCGAACCTTTCCGTATTTTTGTTAAGGAACGTGGCGGAGAAACGGTAATTGCTAAACGCAATTACGGACAAGATATAGACAAAGACAGTATGGATTGGTGTTTATACAAGTATCGTCACTTGGTCGAAAATGCCTTTGGGAGAATTAAGCATTATCGAGCTATTTCAAGTAGATATGACAAGCTAGAAAGGAATTATGCCAGCATGTTATCGCTGGCATTCATGTTAATGTGGCTACCGATGTATTGTTGAACGCGAAATGTACAGCAAAGATCAACACGCCCTAGTTAACGTCATAGAGTGTTCGATTGCGATCCATAAACTTTGGCCATAATTTCCCTAAACTGGCTCCCAAAATGATCGTCAACAAAGCAATCAAGTGTAACGAAGAGAGTGTGACCGAATTAAATGCAACCGCCAACAGCATCATGGATAGCAATGGCGTGAGGTAAGTCAACGAGCCAATAAACCTTGGATCACCGTGACGCATCGCATAATCCCAACTGTAAAAACTCAAGCCCATAGGTCCTAAGCCTAACAACAGTAATGAGACCCAATCACTTAATTGAATTGGCGGGATCTGATCCATTGTCATCACAAATACCCCAAGTGACAACAATCCGGACATCAAGCAAATAGCCGCAACCGCCGAGCTAGACATCCTATCGTTGTGGCAATTAGTCAACGTATAATGTGCCCATAAAAGCGCTGCACATAACGCTTCGAGGTAACCTAGCCAATGCTCGCTACTTATCTTTGATTGTTGATTGTTCATCACCATTAAAATAGCAACGAAAGAGAGCCCTGCCCCCAAAACATGGCCAACATTCAATTTTTGACCACCAAACAAAGGGGTTCCCAACACAATAAACAGTGGCCAAAGATACTGAATCATGTTCACTTCTATCGCTGGGGCTCGGCTAAATGCATCAAACAGCAGATAGTGGTAGCCAAACATACCGATGATCGCTTTAAGCCAATCTTTGATAGGCAAACGCCATGTTCGATAATGCTTTAACCCTGGAATCGAAGCGATGATGAGCACGATACCCACTGTACATAGGGGGGGCAAATGATTCACTGAAAGCGTCAATGCCGCTAAAGATGACCACATGACAATGGTTAACAAAGCGGCAAACAGTCCAAGATAGCGCTTCATCATGCGCCAACAATGTTGTGTTCAGGACCAAATTTAAAGCCTGTGATATTTTCGCTACCTTGTTCATTGACAACCAAAATATCATGCTCTCTATAACCTCCCGCTCCCGCTAAGTGATCAGGAATCATCAGCATCGGCTCCATAGACACCACCATCCCCGGCTGTAAAACGGTCTCTATGTCTTCTCGTAGTTCCAGTCCAGCTTCGCGTCCATAGTAATGACTTAAGACACCAAACGAGTGACCATAGCCAAAGGTTCTATAATCAAGCAACCCATAACCACGATAGATTTCATTTAATTCGGCGGCAATATCGCAACACTTTGCGCCCGGCTTGATAAGCTCAATACCTTTTCGATGCACTTCACAATTTATTTGCCATATTTTCAGTTGCTCATCATCGCAGTGATTCAAGAAAAGGGTACGTTCCAGAGCGGTGTAGTAACCTGCTATCATAGGAAAGCAATTTAGACTCAAAATATCACCCGACTGCAAGCGACGAGTAGTGAGCGGATTGTGTGCTCCATCGGTATTAATCCCAGACTGAAACCAAGTCCACGTATCTCGCAACTCAATGTGGGGAAACGTCTCGGCAATTGCGCGCGTCATGGCATTATTGGCTGCAATCGCTACTTCGAATTCTGGCACATTTTCTTTAATCGCTTCGACACAAGCGGCTCCACCGATGTCCGCGATGCGAGCGCCATGTTTGATCAGTTCGATTTCTTCCGAACTCTTAACCATTCTCTTTGCCATCACATCGCCACTGATATCGTAAAAGCTGGCTTGTGGGTAGAGATCTGCGAATTTTTGCTTCGCCATCAAGGTCAAGTGATCGGCTTCTATAGCGACGGTTTTTGGGTTAGGCAACACATTTTTGATCGCTCGATAATAATTATCTTGTTTCCAATCGGTGTATACCAAATTGTCTCCAATACTACGGCGATACGGTTGACCCGCATCGATATTGGCTGAAATTGTCACCGAGCGGTCTTGCGTTACAACGAGCGCATAAGGGCGCCCAAAAGAAGTGTATAAAAAGTCACTGTAGTAATTGATGTTTTGAATGGACGTAAAAACCACCGCATCCAATTGTTGATCTGCCAATAGCTCACGCAAGGTCGCGAGCCTTGTTAACATCTCCAAAGAAGAAAAAGTCCCTTTGACCTTTTCACCGTTTCTGATTTCCAATATATCTTGCATGACATCTGTCCCTTTACTGATTTGCACGGTAATTATCTTGTTGTAATTTCCGTATAGGGACAAACAGTGAATCGTAATGCCGGTATTATCTGTGCTTATATGAAAGAATGGAATCCACGCTATAGCGCGTTTCAAACTCTTTCGCTTGCTGTCGCATCCAATGGGAAAAACGTTGAATCTGTGGTCGACTGGTTAACTTTTTCAAACAAACCAAGTAAACACCATCATCTTCAAGCGCATGACCAAACAGTGGCACTAGTTTCCCTGCGGCCACATCTCGAGCGACCAAACTATGGCGCCCTAATGCCACCCCTTGCCCATCGATCGCCGCTTGAACAATCAAATCCGCCTGATTGAAACTATAACCCGCATTGCAATCCACTCGACTTACACCAAGATCACTAAACCAACGCTGCCAAGAGGTGGACAGTTTCGCTTGCGGTAAAGAGTCATGAAGAAGCACTGTCTTTCTTAAATCTTCCGGTGTTCTCAAGGGCAATTTGGCGAGCAGGCTTGGACTGGCAACCGGGTAAATGTAATCACGAAATAATAGGGTTTGTTCCATTGAAGGTTGATCCCCGACACCATGACATATACCGATATCGACATCTTCGTTACGAAAGTTTGGCTCAGAAAAACTGGCTGAGATAAGCAGATCAATCTTAGGGTTATTTTGATAAAAGCTGCTTAAACACGGCATCAACCAGCGGCTGGCAAACGACGGCATACAGTAAACTTCTAACCGTGTCATCTGATCTTTTGAGTCAATATCGCTTAATGTGTCACGGATTTGCAACAGCGCTAATTGCACAGACAGATACAAGTGCTCGCCATTAATTGTCAACGTTAACTGTCTTGGCTTGCGTTCGAACAACTTAAAGTTCAAACGTTGCTCTAGCTGAATTACTTTTTGACTCACGGCACTTTGCGAAACGCAAAGCTCTTGCGCAGCGAGAGTAAAACTCAAATGTCTCGCCGCCGCTTCAAAATAGCGCAAGGCTTCTAGGGGGGGGAGTCTTAATGCCACATTGACCTCCATATCAACTTTTCAACTTGTCAACCAAGCAAACTTCTTAACGACTCAGGTATAGTGCGGTCAATTTTCATCACCTTATCAGTAACAAACTGTATCAGTAACGAAACGGTCGCCTTATATCCATACTAATAATGTTTATACCCACTAGCCTTTGCAGAATATATGCCACTATTCACAACGATTCATAACCGCCATCTAGCAACGTTCTGGCCTATAACTCACTTTGTCAGCGTAGTTTTCATCAAATCAGAACTCTCAACTCAAAACGTCATATCCAAACAGAAACGCACAAATATGTGGCATTTTAAACCACACTTTATCCCCAAGCTGGTGCATAACACCTTCTTATGTATACAGATTAGTAATCACCGTTTGTCAGCGATCTTGCAATTGAATCAATATAGATGGCAACTACCTATCATCATAACGAGGGATCGAGATGAAAGTTCAATTACCAAGTAAAACACTACTATTGGGCACCACACTGCTTAGTTCACTATTCACTGACGCTGCTCATGCTGACCTTCTCTCGGAGATCAAAGCAAAGGGCGAGATTACCATTGCTACTGAAGCTCGCTACGCACCCTTTGAAATGCTGCAAGACGGTAAGATCGTCGGTTACGGCAAAGATGTTCTTGATGAAATCCTTAAAGATCTACCGGGTGTCAAACTGAAACAGCTGGACTTGCCTTTCCAAGGTATTTTGGCTGGACTAAACGCAAACCGATACGACTTTGTCGCCACATCTCTGACTATAACCAAAGATCGAGCGGCTAATTATTCTTTCACATACCCGATTTCAACAGCTTCCGTTGCTATGCTGAAACGCAAAGGGGATGACCGTATTCAGAGCCCAGAAGATATGGCAGGTATGGTACTGGGCACTCAAGCGGGTTCCGCTCAGCTAAGTGTGATTAAAACTTTTGAACAAGAGGTATTAACGCCAAAAGGCGACAAGTACAAATCTATCAAAGAATTTACCGACTACAACGAAGCTTATGCCGCACTTGCATCTCGTCGCGTCGATGTGGTTCCACAAGCGATTCCAAATCTTGCACCGATTATCAAAGAGCGCCCAGACATGTTTGAAATCGTGCAACCTCCTTTTGGTCCAGCAACGTACTACGGTTGGGTAGGCAGAAAAGATGCTGACTCAGCAACACTTGTCCAGTTCATGAGTGACGGGATAGAAAAACTTCACAAAAGAGGCAAGTTAGCCGAACTGCAGCAAAAATGGTTTGGTTTCACGATGGACGTACCAACAGGTATGGTTCCACAGCCTATTAACTAATTCTTTAAACATCCGCGCTAGCCTCCAAGGAATCAAGGAGGCTAGTTATATCCGCATTGATCATCCGAGGCTTAGATGGAACCTAACGCTTGTACTAAACCAAAACTCAACCTACCGTTTGTCGGATTTTGTACCTTTGCTAAAAGTCCGATTGTTGAACAAGGCAGTGCCTATCAAGCCGACTTCGCGGTCATTGGTGCACCTTTCGATATGGGATGCCAGTATCGTTCCGGCGCGCGCTTTGGTCCTAGAGCCATTCGTCAAGCATCTACCCTATTCTCTTTTGGTCATCACGGAGCTTATGACCACGAACTCGATACACTATTTTTGGCCAAGGACAAAGTAAATATTGTCGACGTCGGTGACGTCGATATAGTGCATACCGACACTTACACCTGCCTGAATAACATTCAAGATGAAGTCAAAGCCATTCTGTCAAATAAGGCTATTCCGGTGGTACTGGGTGGCGACCATGCTATTACAGCCGCCGTTCTAGCAGCTTATGGTGGACATAAACCCATACATATTGTCCAAATTGATGCTCATCTAGATTTTGTCGATGAACGGCATGGGGTTCGCTACGGTCATGGAAACTGCATGCGCAGAGCCTCAGAAATGCCACATGTCTCGGGTCTAACACAACTTGGCATTCGTAATGTTTCATCTTCGAGTCAGTCTGACTATGTGGACGCCATAAACGCTGGTTCCAACATTTTATCAGTACGCCAGTTCCGTCAATCGAGTATCGAGGATATCTTGGCGACGATTCCCAAAGGGGAAGCTTGCTATATCACTATCGATATTGATGGCTTCGACCCCTCCATTGCTCCCGGAACAGGTACCCCGAGCCACGGTGGGTTTCAATATTACGAGGTACTGGAATTTCTTCGTCAACTTTGCCAACACACCGAGGTTGTGGGTATTGATCTTTGCGAAGTTTCACCACCTTACGATCCGGCAGAGGTCACAGCGACCCTCGCGGCTCAACTGTTGATGAACCTGATTGGTTATGTATCACACTATGCGTCCCAAGGAGAGTCTCATGCCTAATCCAAACCAAACGCTGCCAAGATATAGTGGTATCGCAACATTTATGCGTTGCGACTATGTCCCCGACCTTCAAGATGTCGATATTGCTCTAGTCGGAGTACCATTTGACGGGGGTGTGACCAACCGAACAGGCACTCGACATGGTCCGCGTGAGATCCGTAACCAGTCCAGTTTAATGCGCATCATCAATCAAGCAACCGGGGTCGCTCCTTTTGAGCTATGCCGAGTTGCGGATGTAGGTGATGTACTTCCCGACTCTCCTTTTGAGTTAGTCAAAGCTCACCAGTCGATAGAGTTATTTTTTAAGCAAATCAAAGCCTCAGGTGCACTGCCTATCGCTGCCGGAGGTGACCACTCGATTTCATTGCCCATTTTAAGGGCTTTAGCACAAGACGGACCGGTAGCCCTCATCCATTTTGATGCCCATTGTGACACAGGCGACAATTACTTCGGGTCCAAGTTTCATCATGGTTCACCATTTAAGATCGCGGTAGAAGAAAACCTGATTGATCCGAAAAGAACCATTCAAATCGGTATCAGAGGCTCACTAAATGATAAAGATATGTGGCGCTTTAGCCATGAGACGGGCATGCGTGTTCTCTATATGGATGAATGCGTTGAGCTCGGTGTCGAAGGGATACTGCAACAGATAAAACAGACCATTGGCGATACACCGGCTTACGTTACCTTTGATGTGGACTGTCTCGACCCCGCCTTTGCTCCGGGCACGGGAACACCGGAGGTGGGAGGCTTCACCTCCATCGAAGCACTGCAATTAATCCGTGGTCTTCAAGACGTCAACGTTATTGGCGCGGATGTGGTTGAAGTGTCTCCACCTTTCGATCCTACAGGGAATACCGCGCTTGTAGGGGCGACGATCATGTTCGAGTTGCTCTGTATCGCGGCTCAATCACGGCAGCGAAATACTGTCGCTAAGGAGACCTGCCATGTTTGATTTCTCTGTTGTTTTGAGCGCGATACCTTCTTTATTGACGGGGCTGTGGACCACGGCGTGGATCTCACTGATTTCTATCATAATAGGCTTTGGCTTGGGCGCTCTAATCTGTTTAGGGCGCATGTCTAGCACAACGGTAATCCGAACCTGTTGCCTGATCTACATCAGTACCTTAAGAGGGACGCCGTTGTTGGTTCAGTTGGTCATCGTTTTCTATTTTTTACCTCTGGCTGGTATCAATATTCCCTCAATTTTGACCGCAATTATTGTACTGTCGATGAACACCGCCGCGTTTCAATCAGAGATACTAAGAGGTGGTTTTCTCTCTTTGCCTGCCGGTCAAAAAGAGGCGGCTTGGATGTTTGGTTTTTCTCCAGTACAGAGGCTGGTTCGCATTGAACTGCCCCAAATATTCCGTAAAACCTTACCTTCCTTGGTGAATGAAACCATAGATATCATCAAAAACTCAGCGCTGATTTCAACCATCGCGGTGACTGATTTAATGCGACTGGCACAAACCTATTCATCAACCTCATACCGACCGATTGAGTTTTTCGTCACTGCAGGTCTGCTCTATCTCGTCCTTACTTCATGTATCGGGCTATTGGGGCGCTATATCGAATCAAAGCTCGCTACCAGCTAGAGGAACCGTCATGGATTTCACACTTTATTTCACCTACGCTCCACTACTTGCAAAAGGGCTGGCTTATACCGTATTTGTTTGCTCAATTGGTCTTGTTATCAGCCTATTTGCTGGGTTAGCACTCTATGGAGTGAGCCAAGTTGCCTGGTTACCACTGCGCATCTTTTACCGCGGCTATCTATTGATTTTCAGAGGCACACCATTGCTGGTGCAGGTCTATCTGGTATTTTACGGTGGGCCATTTGTTGGTATCGAATTAAGCGCTGAGCAGGTCGGTATCCTTGGGTTAGGGATGTACGGCGCTGCCTACTTTGCCGAGATCTTTCGTTCTGGCTTTGCCAGTATTCCCAAGGGGCAAGTGGAGGCCAGTTATGATCTTGGCTTTTCGCGCTGGCAAACCTTAACACGTGTACAAATTCCTCAAATGCTCGGGTTAATCATTCCACCTAGCATTAACCAAAGCATCATTTTAATCAAAGAGTCGGCGATTTTGTCGATTATCACTGTACCTGAGATAACCAAAGCCGTTGTCACGATGGCGACTCAAACCTTCACCGTTGTCGAGCCATACCTATTTTTGGCCGTAGCCTATTGGTGCATTACCTCAGCACTAGCAAGATTCGGGGCGTGGAGTGAAAAGCGCGCGCGACATTACCTCAATTAACGTTGGCCTAACCCGTTAGATAAAAAGGATTTTTCTATGAAAACACAACATAAAGCCATCAAATTGGTGCAGTTAAACAAAAGTTTTGGTGACAACCATGTATTAAAGGGCATCGATCTCACCATAGAAACCGGCGAAGTAGTCTGTATTATTGGCGGCTCAGGTTCGGGAAAAAGCACCATGTTGCGTTGCATGAATTTTCTTGAACATTATGACAGTGGCGAAGTACTGATAAACGGCAGAATGATTGGTTATGGTGCCGATACACAAGGTAATTTTCAGAAGCTTCCAGAGCACATTGCCCAACGCGACCTCACCGATGTCTGCATGGTGTTCCAACAGTTCAACTTGTGGCCACATATGACGGTACTGGAAAACGTCATGGCGCCTTTGGTCTACGTTAAGAAACTCAGCAAGCAGCAGGCTAAGGACAAAGCCCAACAGGTATTAGAAAAAGTAGATATGGCTCATAAAGCAGACGCTTACCCAAACCAACTCTCGGGTGGTCAACAGCAGCGAGTCGCGATTGCCCGTTCCTTGGGTACAGAGCCAAAGATCATGCTATTTGATGAACCAACCTCAGCCCTTGACCCTGAATTGGTTGGCGAAGTATTGAAAGTGATGAAATCTCTAGCAGAGGAAGGGATGACTATGGTCATCGTCACCCATGAAATGGGTTTCGCTGCCCAAGTCTCCGACAAAGTGGTCTTTTTATCTCAGGGGCAAATTGCAGAACAAGGATCACCTAATAAGCTATTTCTGTCACCACAAACCTCACAGCTTAAAAGCTTTCTGGCGACATGGAGTGAGAGAAATAGTGGTTTAGGGATGGCTCAAAGCCGTTCTTTAGTGGATGTTGCCTAAGCTTTGGCAACTCAATAGTGTAGTGGACATTAGCTTCTCTTGATCTTCTTGGAGGCAGTTTAAGTACACCACACCCGCGTTGCACGTCTTATCAGTGGTGTTGATCAACGCTACTGGGCAAAGGGTGGCAGACTACGCAAATCAGCAGTTATTTGCACCGCTTGGGATCGCTCCTGTGAAGAATATCACTCTAAGCGATCGGCAGCAGCATCTGGAGTTTACTCGAGGTGCAACAGAGCGTGGTTGGGTTGCAGACCCTCGTGGTGTTAATACAACTGGTTGGGGGCTCGTGTTAAGCACGCTTGACCTAATTAAGCTGGCAAATCTTTACCTTGCCAACGGGCGTTGGGATGGTCGGCGCTTACTGTCGAGTTCGTGGATACAGCAAAGCACTTCGGAGCAGAGTCGCTATAGAGAGCGTCGATACGGCTTTCTATAGTGGTTGATGCCTCATATCTCAAATAATTGCTATTGCGCTCTTGGTGATGGGGGCAACGCGCTGTTTGTATCACCAAACGATGAGGTGGTGGTAGCAATCACATCGAACTTTGTACCGAGACCAAGAGACAGAGTGACGCTGCTTACGAAGCACCTATTGCCAATGCTCGTATCCAAGAGCTAATTCTTTGGTATGCAGAATCTCGCTACCAACTAGGTTGAAAACAAGCTTTGCGCAAAAAAATCTGTGTTTGGCTTTTTAAGGTGAAACACTTTTGTCAAATAGTTACTTAGGACAAACCAACATGCAACATAGGAAATTTGTCCGGCTTAGTTATTCGTTGCCTTCACTCAGAGCAAATTTGATTTCATCCGACGAAAAGCCTTTTCGACTTAACATTGCGTACGCCTTTGAACGCTCTTTGTGATCGTTGAGGTCATAAGATTTCTTTTGTAACTGTTCTAAACACGAAGAATAGAAATCTAGCTGCTCCTCATTAATCAATCGGTCGATGAGCGATGACAGTTCACTGGTGTCGATTTGTCGTTGTCTAAGCTCTTGCTGAATGGCGGTCAGGCCCTTGCCTTTACGAGCATACTTGAGTACTTCTTTTTCCAAGTCGGCTTTCTCGGCCTTAATTTGAATGTTACTTTTCAGTTGATGCGCTTGTGGGTGCTGTTCAATCGCTACCTTAACTTGTTGATAGCTAAAGCCACGCTTTTGCAGGGTCGCAACCAGCTTTTCACGGCTCATGGTAAAGCTTGAGTAGTAGTGGTTGATTCGGTCTATCAAGATGGTTTGTTCATCAATAGACTTTTCGAAGGACACTTTATGGATTGCATCAGAAATCACTAAGTCCGTCAGGCCCTTCTTCTTCAATTTTTCGACAATATATCGAGAACCGAATTCACCAGAAAAAGCTTGTTCCACGAATTGTTCTGCAAACACTTGATCAGGCTTGAGATACCCAAAGCCTTTCAGAGTCCCTAAAGTTTCATCGATCCATTCTTGATTATCGGTTTTCACTTTGAGCTTCGCAATCAGCTCGCTTTCCGTCATGTCTCTTTGGGTTAGATGCCACATCGCAGAGTTCATAACGCTTTCGATTCGCGTCGCTTTTCTTACTGTTGTATTTCTACTGTTCGTTTTTTGCTGTGAATCATCCATTCGCTTTCAACTGTCCAAACTAAGCCTACCCTATCATAACTTAATTCTAAGGTGGTTGAGTTACCTAAAAGAATGAAGCTCAATATAATACCAATCGTAGTAAATAACTGTCAGCCAATAAAAATGGACGCTTATTCAGCGTCCATTTGATATCACATTAAGAAGTCGACTCTAAGCTGCGCTTAGCTGTTTCGTAGTAGCTCTTTTCGAAATCGCTTCTCGTACTAGCTCTTTCGTTTAGTTCTCTTCGTGATTGTAAATATGTACATCTCGTTGAGGGAATGGAATCGTGATGCCTTCTTCATCGAAGCGTTTCTTCACGGTTTCCGTTACATCCCAGTACACATCCCAATAATCATCAGTCTTAACCCAAGGTCGTACTACGAAATCAACAGAAGAGGTATTCAAGGTGTGAAGCTTGATCATGTGCTCTGGTTTTTTCAACACTAGAGGGTGCGCTAGAATGATGTCGTTCAATACCGCTTTCGCTTTATCGATATCATCTGAGTAACCAATACCGAAAACCATATCAACACGCCTTACACGCTCTGCCGTGATGTTGTTGATCACGTCACCCCAAATCTTGTTGTTCGGAATCACCAAGCGTTGGTTATCGATGGTTTGAACGGTCGTCGACACTAAACTCATGTCTTTTACCGTGCCTTGCACACCCGCGACTTTAACCATGTCACCCACATCATAAGGACGGTAGATCAAGATCATCAAACCCGATGCAAAATTAGATAGCGTATCTTGCAATGCGAAACCAATGATGACACCCGCAACACCGAAACCAGTTAATAACGGAGCTAACTCGATCCCTATTTGAGAGAGGGCGATCAGCAAACCAACAAACACGACCGCTTTAGATGCAATTGATACAAAGAAGTCCTGCATCAATACACTGAAGTCCATTTTAGAGTGCGAAACACTCTTGCGAACGGTTTTACGCGCCACATTAGCAATAAGGCGAGTTACATACAAAATCCCGAGGAAAAGCGCGAGTTTAACGATAAATGAAGGGGTATTTTCAAAAGCCCATGAACTGAATGAACGAAGCCAACCATCCAACAGTTCCAGTGCAACATCAACATCCAACACATCAGCGTTAATGTCGCCTGTCGTCGCTAGCAAAACACGTTTGTATGAGGTCACATCTACGCCAAACGGTTCCATTAGCGTGATGGTTTCTTCTAAGCTCGCAACCATAACGCTAGTTCGCTCACTGAAACGTTCAAGCTCAGTTTTAATGGTCGCTTTCTCTTCTTCACTTACATAAGATAACCGGCGTTCTAAATCTTGACGCTGTGTATCAGTGTATAGAATCGCATTAGTAAGATATTGAGAACGAGAAACAAGTGCTGTTTTGAGCTCACCTTCAGGAACAGAAACATCAACACCACGTTCTTTTGACCAATTTAAGGTCTTAGCAAGCTGCTGATAATAAACATCCATCATTCCGATTCGTTTTTGAATACGCAATTCAAGGCGTTTTTTAGCATCACCTTCAGCTGAACGGTTTTCTTTACTCATTGAAACGATTTTAATTTCATTCAATGACAGTAATTTTTGCAGTAGTTCAACCTGCTGAGCAAGAGTGACATCCAGCCCCTCTTTTTTATCCGACGATAGCTGTGAAAAAATCTCTTCGCGTAGGCCCTGATTCTTACGCCTTAATATATCTTCAAGAAAGGGTTTTTCAGCATCATGCGCCGTTTCTAATGTTACTAGATCGAGCATTAACTGATCTTGTACTTCTGCGATTTTCTCAACGCTCTGCGCATAACTTCCAAATGCGACAAACGCCAACATTAACAATAGACAACGCCAAACCTTCATCATATTAATTCCTATTACTGTTTAAATTGACCCTATAAATAGTAGTAAAAAGAATATGGATAACAAGCATTTAAACGTATGTTATGTTAAAAACTCGCAAATTAGCAGCCTGCTTCTAATATTTGATAGTTCCAATCCCCTCTTATGACCTGTAGAGTACGCATCCAACAAAGAACAACAACCAATATCTTCATTCGAGCACATGCACTAAAGCGCCCTAAATACGATGTTGGCTCACAGCAAGAGAGCATAAAAATGAACAACGAACTTGATATTATTGAGTCTCTAGAAGAACTAGAGCAATTCCTAATTTCAGTGGAAGCTGGCGGTTTAGGCCTTGAAGGGGTTGAAGGTGTAGGCATGGCAACCAATAATTCAGATGGTCGTCACTTCGTTGCTGTATTCAACAGCAGCCACAAAGTTCTGCTTGCTCGCTGGATCACTAAAGAAGTGTTTGATAACGGTAAAGACTTGGTACGTAACGGCCCTCGCCGCACTCACTAAGCCTTTCCAATAGCACCAATGATTAAAGCCCAACACGTTCATCACTGACGGTGTGTTGGGCTTTTTTGTATCGCCTCATCTTGGATAGACCACTCGATAAAGAATAAATTAGCGATAACTTTCAGTTGTTGTGAACTTTAGCTAGAACTCAAGGTCGTATTCGCGTGAATTGGTGTTTATGCGTCGTTTATCGTGTACCTGCCGTTTTCCGCGTTTATACATAGTTTCACTTTAACCATTTTATGACTTGTGGCGCGAAGAGAACTTATCTAAGCTAGCCACAATTCAATGAGCTGGCTTTAACTAATAACAGATTTGATTACTGACTAATTTGCTGAACACATCACTACTTTTCTTATCCACACAGAACCGCCGACAAAAGCATTCGCTTTGGGCGCTCTTCCTTACCGGACTGGTTATCGTAACTTGTCTGGCGAGCACTCTGGCCGTAAAGAAAGTATCGTTATCTGCATCCGCTAATGGTCAATCAGTCCTAGTTGGCGCACAAACTCATACAGAAACCAGTAACCCTCAAACCGACATCGCTTCTTCAGAAAAAATGGCCACTCTATACGCCAGTGTTTTCGGCTTAGAAGCCTCAAAAATGTTAACGTCACCCAATTCAAGTTCATGCAGCCTGAGTTCGAAAATGCTGACCTTTGCCGCCCCTAAAACCGGCTGGCTGATCCCATTCGTACTTATTATTGCTGTTGCGTTTAACTTACCTCCTCACATCTCGAGATTATCTAGAGACAATCATCGCTCTACTCGACCGACAAAACACCGATTGCATCTAAAACACTGTATATTTAGAGAGTAAATAACCGGGCTACTACACCCTTTTATTTATTTTTTGGAGATACATTTGTGTACAACACACTACTAACTAAGTTTGTCGATTCATTGGCATTCTCTATGCGTACATGCGCGAAAACCTTAGTCACTGCCCTTTTGGTTATGACGTCATTTACCGCCTTGGCACAGACAACGGGCTGGCTTAGTGTGCCCGAGCATCCGCCTGTTAAGATGCGAATGATGTCGACAGGTGAACAATCGGAGGACGGCTCTAAGATTCAAACCGTGCTCGATGTCGTGCTCGACGGCGACTGGAAAACCTATTGGCGCAGCCCAGGCGAAGGTGGCATTCCGCCAAGCTGGGACTGGTCTGGTTCAACAAACATTGAGTCAGTAGAGTGGCGCTGGCCGATACCTAAATACTACGAGCAGCTTGACGTCATGACGTTAGGCTACAAAAAACATGTCAGCTTTCCTGTCACGTTAACCCTGAAAGACAACACGAAGCCTGCGATATTCAGGGCATCGTTTACCTTTCCGTCGTGTACCAATATCTGTGTGTTAACCGATTACGATATCGAACTGCCGATTGACCCACAAACCTTAGCGCTCGATGAAGAAGCGATGTTCTTGTTCAACCAAGGGATGAGCCAATCTCCACGAGAAGCTAACCGCACTTCGGTCAATGGTCTATTTTGGGACAAGAGCAAGCAGCAACTGGTTACTCAGCTGACAAGTAAAGATGGCTGGGATAAGCCGATGGTGTTGATTGACGGGCAAGAAGTGATTGATGACTTCTTCTCTCAACCAAGCGTCCACATCACAGACAATACAATGACGGCCGTATTTGATGTGAGCAACTGGATAGGTGAAGTCGACTTAACGGACCGTAACGTGAGTGTCACCGTTTCAGACACTAATTTCGCCGAAGAGATGACGGCCCAAGTTGGCTCAGAACCGATCGCTTACCAAACAAGCAACAACGGCTTTTTGGCGATGATAGGCTTCGCTTTAATTGGTGGTTTGATCCTCAACATCATGCCATGTGTTTTGCCAGTCTTAGGAATGAAATTAAACAGCATCATTCAAAACCAAGGTGCATCTAATCGTCATATCCGACTCTCATTCTTAGCTTCTGCTTCAGGTGTCATTACATCATTTGCGCTGTTAGCCCTAGGTATGACCGCACTAAAAATGGGGGGTAATGCGATTGGTTGGGGAATCCAATTCCAAAACGTTTGGTTCATCGGGTTCATGCTGATCATCACTTTGCTGTTCTCGATTAACCTGCTTGGGTTATTCGAATTCAGACTACCATCAGGTTTAAACACTTGGATGGCAACCAAAGGTGATGACTCACATTCAGGCCACTTTGTTCAAGGCATGTTTGCAACGCTGTTAGCAACGCCATGTAGCGCACCATTCCTAGGAACCGCTGTCGCGTATGCACTCGGAGCAAGCTACCAAGAGCTATGGGCAATCTTCATCGCGCTCGGTATCGGTATGAGTGCGCCTTGGTTGATCTTTGCGCTATTCCCAAGCCTAACCAAATTGCTTCCAAAGCCTGGGGCGTGGATGTTCAAAGTTAAGCTGGTATTTGGCTTAATGATGTTCATTACCAGCCTATGGCTAACAAGCCTCCTTAGCCCATTCATTGGTAAATTCCCAACTATCCTGCTGTCGCTATTTATCGTGATTTCAGTATTGATTTGGATTGGTCGTAAGTTGGGTCGCAAGGTGCTGATTCCTATCGTCGCAACCACAACCTTGATGTTTGGTGCTGCATTGATCGTCGGTAGTGTCACCGCTGATAACTGGGCGACTCCGATTGTTGACGATCTCGCTTGGCAAAAGCTGGATGCGAAGCAAATCCCTCAGCTCGTTGATGAAGGCAAAACGGTGTTTGTTGATGTGACTGCTGATTGGTGTATCACCTGTAAAGCCAACAAGATCGGCGTCATCCTTCAAGACCCTGTCTACAGTCACCTACAGCAAGAAGACATTGTTTTGATGAAAGGTGATTGGACAACACCAAGTGAAAGTGTCACTCAATATTTACAAAGTAATGGGCGATTTGGTGTGCCATTTAATATCGTCTACGGCCCGAGCTATAAAAGCGGTATTCCACTGCCTGTCATTCTCAACAGTGACACTGTCGTTCAAGCCATCGACGCTGCGAGATAACTGATGAAGACTCCCAACAATGAAGAGAAATCTAGCACGATTGAAGACGACGCTGTAAAGGGTGAGGCCAAAAAGCCAAGTCGTCTTAAGAAGTGGGGAAAGGAACTGGTTTCAATGATATTGATCGTTGGCGTGGTTTCATTTGCCATGGACTTTTATCACAGCAGAAGCATGCCTCAAGGCGACGCGATTCCAATTGTAGGTCAATCGCTCCAAGGGGAAGATATTGATGTTATCGAGCTAAGCAAAAACGGTAAGCCCGTTATTGTCTATTTTTGGGCGACTTGGTGCAGCGCATGCAAATTGGTGAGCCCGACGGTTAATAGCTTCAGCGACTCCCATCAAGTAGTTTCTGTCGCACTTTCATCTGGTCCAGACGAACGTGTTCAGCGCTTCTTAGACGCCAAAGAGTATGAATTCCCTGTTATCAATGATCTCTCTGGATCGATCAGCAGAAGTTGGGGAGTCAATGTCACGCCAAGTATTGTCATCATCAAAGATGGAAAGATTAGCAGTATCGCAACCGGCGTTACATCCCCTATCGGCCTGTGGTTAAGAACCTACTTTGCCTAAATCGCTCACAAAGAAAAACAGAGCAAAGCTAAGTGAATAAACCGACTCAGCCAGTTTAACAAACAATATTAATGTGAGCGCAACCTAATAAGCGCTCACGATTATCACGAATTAGAGAAAAGACAATATGAAAAAGCATCTGATAAGCGCACTGATTTTAGGCTCATTAATGAGTACTAATGCCTTCGCAGAATTAAACAAAGAACAAACTCAACAACTTGAAGAAATTAATCAATTCCTGAAGGAAAACCCATCGACGATCTCTGGATTGCATACCAGTTTAGAGCAGTACGTTGCAGGTCAAGAGCAAACGAAGAAAGCCCAAGCGGAAAGCCATGATTGGTTATACAACAATGACGCCCACCCAATCACGGGCAATCCGGATGGCAAATCGGTCATCATTAACTTTACCGACTATAACTGCCCTTACTGTAAGCGCTTGGAAAAAGGCTTGGTTCAATTAGCCTCTGAAAACAGCGACATTAAAGTGATCAACGTGTACTTATCGTTTAAGCAGCAACAGGTTTCGGGACTAGACACCAACGCGGCGCTATACGCGATGAAAGTATGGAAAGATAACCCAGAAGCATTCCCTGAAGTTGATAGATTGCTGATGGCGAAAAGCGGTATTCACTCGAAAAGCTCACTAGAAGCCGTTGCCAAGAAGACGGGAACAGAGGCGGAACTAAAAACAACTCAAGAACAAAACCAGGTTCTAACCACTAACCATCAAACGTTCAGTGCACTAGGCTTAACGGGCACTCCAACCATGATGATGAACGGAAATGTTTTACTAGGATATGTGCCTTATGACCGATTAAAAGAGATCGTGGATGACGCTTTTTAATCGAGTGTAGATAGAGATAAAGATTCGAAAGAGAAGTAATAAAAAGCCGACTCGCGTAACTCGCAGTCGGCTTTTTGATGAGTTTAAGATAATGTTTTCAATATTATTTTTGAAATAGAAAAGCAGTCGAAGTGTCACTATCTTGCAATGGATTCTTAATCTAGCCTCGCTACTCTAAAAGCAGTTCTCTCGATAAGTCCAAGACGTGCTTACTCTAGACAACTGTCCTTTGACCGAGCCTAGCTCGGTCTTTTTTTACGTGTTTTAGATCGCAACACAGTGCATTAACACGGAAACGTCCAACGACTGAGCCTTAACTTAGCAAGCGACAAACAAGCGCACCCGGCTCCCTTAACGCATCCACGTTATAGCTAAGGACACGTCCAGCAGACGGTGCGTGATAACGACGGCATTCATTACCAAAAGCATCATATTGGATGGCTAACAAATCACCTTGCTCCACGCTTTGCAAAAGCTCGACCTGAGGCAGAACAAAACCACCAATATCAGCACGAATAGACACGACGTTGTTGCCTTCAATCCAATCCATGCTTGGCAGTTGCTTTACTTCTAACGGATCTTGTCCATCGACCTCAAGCATTTCATAATAGGAAAGCATGTTCAAAACACCGTCTACCGCTCTTTGAATCATGTCAGGTTGAGTAAACTTACCCATCCCTACTTCGACCGTGATACTTGGGATACCACTTCGGTTCCATACGGTTTCTAAGATACCTGGGTCGCCTGGGTCATTGAGCACGCAATCGGGTTGCATTAATCTCGCCATCTCCAAGCATTGATCAATCCGGTAATCAGCAAAAACATAGAGAGGATAAACCGCGCCGCGCGTTTGAGTATGAAGATCAACCGCGAACGTTGCATTGTGCTTGAGTAAGCGCTCCCATAATGACGCTACAAAACGCTCAGCAGCTAAACCATGAGAATCACCAGGGAAAAGTCGATTGAGATTAGCCGGACATGAACCCGGATCAGAAGAGATAAAATCGCGGCTATGATTTAACAAACCAGACAAGTTGACCGTAGGCACAATAGTCACGGTGCCAGTTAAGTTCTTGCCAACGAGATCTCTGATAATTTGTTGAGCAGCCAACACGCCATTCAACTCATCACCATGAATACCAGCGGTGATCATCAACTTTGGCCCATCTTGGCTTCCTTTAAAAACAGACACTGGCATATTTTTCGGTTGCCCTAGTCCATCGCTGGTCACTTGAAACCAAAACTGATGCTCTCCGACCTGTAAGTCTTCAACATTCAAGGAGCCAATAACCTGCCTGCCTTGTAAAACATCGCCTAAGTACTCTGTTTTCATCCAACCACTCCATCTTGTTGAGCAAAATCTATTCTCTCGTAAGTTTTTGCATCATAGAGGATATCTTAACCAGTACAAGCAGTTAATCGATTTAACAGCTGCAGTTCAGCCCATAGAACTCACTCATAACATCCTCATCTCTTTCAAAGTAAAACTCGTACAGATAGCGGTTCTAAAACTTCTAATTTAGACAATTATTCACAAACCGCTCAGCCAAATGAAATAAAAGTGCAATAAAATCAACGCCTAAATAAGTTCCCTATTCACGGAAATGTAATTTTATGGAAATGAAAGCTTAATTTATCTGCTCTAAATTAGCTTCATATCGAAACGGAGAGCGCATTGCTCACGGATTTTAAAATACAAGGTAAGTGATTATGAAAAAGGCAGTTCTAGCTTCTGCAGTGGTAGCAGCACTAGTTTCAGGTTCTTCTCTAGCAGCAACAGTTTACAGCTCTGACGGCACTGAGCTTAAGATTGGCGGTCGTGCGGAAGCTCGCTTCAACATCTCTGACAACAACGAAAGTGCATCAGACAGTTCTTTCAAAGACAAGTCACGAGCTCGTCTAAATATCTCAGGTAAAACTCAAGTTTCAGATGAGTTATACGGCTTTGGTAAATATGAAGCTGAATTTACTGGAGATACGGCTGAAGGTGTAAATGGAGAGAAAACGGACTCACTTACTAACCGTTATTTCTATGCTGGCCTTGGTACAAACTTCGGTGAATTCTCTTACGGTAAGCAAGATTCATCACAGGTAATGTTGACTGACATTACGGATACAATGGCTACATTTGGTGCTGATGCCGCTGATGCCGTTGATGGTAACAAAGATAAACGTGAGAATAACTTCCTTTACTCTGGTGAGTTTGACGCGTTGACAGTGCAAGCTAACTACATCGCAGCAAATGAAAAAGACGCTGATAGTTTTGGCATCGCTGCTATGTACAACCTAGGTGCATTTGACCTTGGTGCGGGTTATGTTTCTCAAAAGAATGGTAACTTCGATGACGATCAAATCAACCTTGTAGCTCAGTTCTCCATGGATGCGTTTACTGTTGGTGGCCTATACACAATGGCTTCAGTTGCAGATGAAGACTACACAGGCTACGAGCTTTCAGCTATCTTCAAGGCAACTAAACAGCTATCACTAATTGGCGTATATAACTACGGTGAGTTCGATAAAGCGGCTGATGAAGAAGCAAACAACTTTGCTATTGAAGCGGTATACAAGTTTAACGGCCACATTCGTACATATGCTGGTTACAAGTTCGAGCAACTAGACAATAAAGATGACCAACTACAAGCTGGTGTACGCTACGACTTCTAATCTAAATTTACTTTAGATGAAGGCTAAAAAGGTTGGGCAATGGCTCAACCTTTTTCATATTCAAATATTCTGACTAACTTCATCAATGCTTTTTCTGGTTTCATTGTGCTAAATCCGTATCATAGGTGAACCACATCAAATAATTAGAAGCATCATGTCACAACACCATCCGATTCAAGGCGCTAGCTGGATGCTAACCGCTGGTTTAGCCTTTGCTTTGATCAACAGCCTAACTCAAATCGCTAGCATTCATTTCGGACTGACTTCTACTACCGTTGCCGTCATTCAGTATTCAATTGCATTGTTCGCTATTCTTCCTTATCTAAAAACATTGGGAATTCGACGAGCACTAAAAACTGATAATCTCAAGCTACACGTATTCCGTGTCTTCCTATCGGTTATTGGTATCCAACTTTGGATTTGGGCGCTGGCTTACCCTGTGCCGATTTGGCAAGGCATAGCCCTTCTTATGACTTCGCCACTGTTTGCAACCATAGGTTCTGGTCTTTTCCTAAAAGAGAAAGTGGGCGCAGCTCGTTGGGGGGCAACCTTAGCAGGCTTCGTGGGTGCGATGGTGATTCTAGAGCCATGGGCTGAAGACTTTAGCTGGGCGACGTTGTTACCCGTTGGTGCAGCGTTCTTTTGGGCATGCTACTCACTGATGGTGAAAAAGCTTTCTTCACAAGACAGCCCTTCCACCATGGTGGTTTACCTTCTGCTATTAATTACGCCATTTAACATCTTGCTGGCCGTTCCTGATTGGCAAATGCCAAGTGGCGGCACTATTTGGGCTATCTTAATCGTTATCGGTGTTATGACAGCACTGGCTCAGTGGGCTATTGTAAAAGCATACTCGGTGGCTGATGCCTCTTTCGTTCAACCGTTTGATCACGCGAAATTACCTCTAAATGTCTTGGCTGGTTGGCTGGTCTTCAGTTGGGTTCCACCAGGTCGTTTATGGCTAGGGGCTGCGATTATCATTGCGTCAGTTGCATTCATTACCCATTGGGAAACAAAAAAAACGGCGAAAGTTAAGAAAGTTTAAAGTCGATGAAATAAATAGTTCGACTGTCCGTTCTATATTGATAAGAGAATTTTAAGCGAGGTCGTAACCATGAAGAAACCAGTCAAGATTACACTATACCGTTGGGCAGGCAGCTGGGGTCCATTTAAAGTAAATATCCCATGTGGAGAATGTACCCTTACCAAAGACATTCTTAAGGACACTTTTGAGAATGAATTGGCTGACGTTGATGTCGAACTAGAAGTGAAAGATTGGTTATCTCACTGGTGGGAACCTTTAAAGCTGGGTTCTTGGCATGCTCCGATCCTTGTTGTTGAAGGCAAAGTGGTCAGCCAAGGTGAAGCGCTGAATCGCGGTGTGTTAGTCCAATCGGTGATCAAAGAGTGGACCAAACGAGACAGCCTAAAAGGCAACATCGTTTATGGTAAGGCGACCTGCCCATTCTGTGTTAAAGCAAAGAAAATGTTGGATGAAGCGGGTGTTGAATACCAATACCACGATGTCGTAAAAGACAGTGCCGCTTTGTATCGTATGATTCCAGAGGTAAAAGCACACATTGGTGAGAAAACACCGGTCACTGTCCCGCAGATCTGGCTTGATGGTAAGTACATCGGTGGTGCCGACAACTTAGAAGCGTGGATGAAAGAGAATGGTTTAGATAGCATCCCTAATAATGTGGTCGACTTATCCAATCAATCTGCTGGCTGAATTCATTAAAAGCCATTAGTCAGAAGCTAAATTAGTGTTTTTTGTGTCCATCCACAACAAAACAAAGCGATAACTGTCACCAATCCCTAAAACGAAAAAGGCCTTAAACTTCATCGAGTTTAAGGCCTTTTAAAATTCCGTTTTTGAAAATGCTTATTTAGCCATTTTCTTCATCATTCGCTTAAAGAACGATGGTTTCTTTGGCTTTGACGTACCGTACAATGCTTCGTGCATCATGTTTTTTGCTGCCATTTGACCAAGGTATGCGTGGCCTAGTTCGTAATTCATGCTTATCTCCGCACATAATCAACTTTCTTTAGCGCGGATTTTACACTTAAAACGCCCAAAAACAAGATCTAAATCACACTTTAATGCAATGTGAGCTATTGAATTGCAATAAACCTAATTTTTCCTGTGTGCTAGTCAGCATTGTATATGTATATCAATGAGTTAACCTGAAGTCCGGTTTGGCCTTAATGCTCCATTCCTAATAACAATCCAAGACATTGATTTAGACACTGATAAAAAAAGCAGCTCAAGAGAGCTGCTTTCTAAAATGCTTTACTGAGAAACCTAGCTGCGCTTCGGCTGTCTGTAAGTTTTACCGGCAATTTGGTATGTGTCTTTTTGCTTCAATTCAAACATCGTTTCAAAGAACCAAGCTGCAAATTTGATTAAGTCATCGCCTTCATTCATGACATGTTCGATGTACTCTTGCTCTTCGCCTTGTTCATTTTCTTGAAGCGTCACGTGGTAAATACGCTTTTCGCCTTCCACTTCAGCAAGTGCAAATTGACCAGTCAGTGATGCAGCAGCCTCAGCGACTTCTGTATCCTCATTGGATTTCAATAGCTCAAGCGCTTGAGGCAGGCCATCTAGTGCGCAGATAGCTTTTACCAGTACTTCAAATTCATTTTGCTGCATTTTGTTTTACCTATTCAATGGACCGAAGCATTGTAGAAAACCATCAGCACAAATACAACGTATTAACGATGGTGCGTTAAACGATAGTGAATTTAGTGTTTAGCTATATTCCACTTCAACAGTATCGCCTTTCTTGTTCATTTTGGTTGAAGACCAAAGCACTCCACCCATGGCTGCACCAATAATGAGGTAGAACACGCCTAACTGTAGATGAGTCGTGACCCAACTTTCTACTAGATACCCACCCAATAAACCCGCTAAACACATCTGAATTGAACCAGACAATGCCGACACTGCGCCCGCTTGTTTCTTATGAGGTTCTAATAACATGCTGATTGATAGTGGGAACGAAATGCCTTGTGCTATCGCCAACCAAGTAAACGCCCAAACTAAGTTAAAAATGGATAACTCATGAGTAAGAAGCCAAGTTCCCGATGCCAAGATAATCAAAATCGCAAGGCTCATCAGTTGGGGCGTACTAAACCTACGATTGAGTAAGTTTAAAGCGACGCTACCTATCAGTAAGCCTGCCGAAGGAACAATCATCAATGAGCCATATTCAGCGGCGGTCAGCCCCAATTGCTCTTGCATTAAGAATGGAAACAACGACAGCGATACCAAACTCGCCATGTAGCTCATCCAGTTGTAACTGGCACTGGTCAACACTTGGCGATTGGTCAACAAGCGCCCATAGTTCTTCACCACTTGGCAGGCATCAAAGCGGCTCTTTCCGTATGGCAAAGTTTCATGCAGAACAAAGTAACCCAGTGTGAATATCGCTAGTAGATACAATAAAACGAACAGGAACACCGCCTGCCAACCGAGGTGAAATGAAATCCAACCACCGAATACTGGCGCAATGATCGGCATGATCGAAGCTGTGATCGAGATATAAGACAGCGCCTTAGTGAGTTGAGAACCATCATAGCTGTCGCGAAGCACACTTCTCCCAAGAACCGAGGCACTACCCGCCCCTAAACCTTGCAGCAAGCGACCAACTTCTAGCGCCATCATATTGTCAGAAAACACAACACAAACGACAGTACCAATCAAATAAACGCCCTGACCTAACAAGAAAATAGGTCTTCTTCCCACCGCATCGGACATCGGTCCGTAAAATAGCTGAGACAAGCCAAAGCCCACCAGAAACAGCGTCACGAGCAGCTGTACATCTACTTGAGTAGCACTTAAGTCAGAAGCAATTAACGGCAATGCTGGCAAGTAGATGCTCACACCCACCTGCCCCGTAGCAATAATCATCATTGCTAAGAGTAACGGCGTTTTTTTAAAGGTCGATTGGCTCAAAAAATTCCCTATTCGTTTGATATTTGTTCATTAGATGAGTTTACATTCAAAACCAACAATTGATAATTAGCTAAATTGGAATTTTATTAAGTCCTAACAGGAAATAATATGGATTGGATTCTTAACGTAAAAAGCTACGTCAGAGTAGTCGAAGAGGGTAGCTTCAATGGTGCTGCTCGAAAACTGAATACCACCAGCTCGGCGATCAGTAAAAGAGTGAACTGGCTAGAAGAGCGCATCGGCACCCAACTGTTAAAGCGCACCACGCGATCAATTAGCCAAACCGAAGCAGGTGCGCTCTTTTACCTGCGAGCCAAAGATCAGCTCGACAATTGGCAGTCCATAATTGATGAGACACGCTCGGTTAACCAAACCCCAGCAGGCCTGTTAAAGATAGGCGCAACGATAGCGGTTGGCTCTAAGTTTCTCGTGCAATACATGGACGACTTCTTAGAAAAGTATCCGGACATTAAAGTGCAGCTGATCACGACCACGCCAGGGCAATTACCAGAACTTGGCTTAGATCTGGTGATCAGCCGTGAACTGGAACAGCTCAACTCGTTAAGCTTTAAGAAAACACCGCTGTTTGAGCACAAAGCTAGCTTCTATGCTGCGCCAAGCTATTTGGCTAAACATGGTTACCCCACCAGCGAACAGGACTTAGAACAACACAACTCTTTGATTTGGGGAGAGCGGCCTACCCGAGAAGTCACACTCACTAAAGGGCAACGCATCACTCTCAACGGTAACTTTGCGACCACCAACCCTGAGGCTCTATTTCACGCAGCCAAGCAAGGAATGGGCGTACTATTAACCATCAAAGCGATGATCAAAGAGGATCTAAAACAAGGGACATTAGTTCCAGTATTGCCAAATATTACTGCCGACGAAGTGATGGTTTACGCGTACTACCCTAAGCTTGATTACTCGCATACGCGAACCAAGCTCTTTTTGGACCATCTCAAAGATAGGCTAGACAAAGAGCGTGGCACGCAAGCTCTGTGAAATAAGTCACATTTTAATTTGAAAAGTTATACAACACGGCTAATAATTAACTTGGTGCATATGGATTATACAATTTCGCACATAACAAGATAATACGTATACCGCTTACACAGTGAATCTGGTTAACTAGGGGTGGTGGCTATGACTCAACATACGCACAACAGCATGATAGACACAGAGCGCATTGGCCGTTTGCTGAAATTGGAAGGTATCGACCTTTTAGAGTCGGCTGTGCTTACTTTACATCAGACCTTTGATACTCAATACACCAGCATCATTGAAAAGAAGCACTTCCCTGACCAAACCGTTCCTTTGGTGATCGCCCATTCTGACCATGTATTGCATGACAAAATCAATGCGCGCCATGGTCATATCTATCAACAAGCCGTCAATCAAAGACACCCAGATTGCTCGTTTGCTCAGTACGTCGTCCAGTCATTGCCGACATCGGCATTTAGGCAGGAAATCACCTCACAAAACTCCATCGCGATCCCGACTCGAACTCAAAGTGGCGAAGTGATGGGCGTGCTGTTTTCAACGTTCACCTCGCCTCTTAGCCCTGATCAGCAACAAGACGTGATAAAGCACCATCAATTGTTCGCCGACATCATCATCCACACCTTGCGTGAAATGTGGTTTAACGATCGTTCCGAACAACTTGTAAATCAGCTTAGTTATGAGGTGTCACACGACAGCCTAACCGGGTTACTCAACCGAAGCTGTCTATCAGATACCTTAGAGTCGATTACTCAACAGAGCGTCACTCCGTTTACATTGGCTTTACTCGATATCAATAGCTTCAAAGCCATTAATGACATGCACGGCAATTATATTGGCGATAAAGTACTTCAATTTGTCGCAGAAACCTTGCGTCGAACCTTACCCGAAAGCAACCTGACTTTCCGGACTGCAGGCAACGAGTTCGCCTTCATTACTTACCTCTCTGACCCGATAGCGGTGTGCGAGCAGATACTGGCAAAAATTAAGCAAGGCTATAGCAGCGTTGATATTAAGATAGATTTGGAACTCAGCATTGGAATTGCCAGTTCGGACGGAGACAACAAAGACGTTGAACAGATCATATTCAACACTAGCTTGGCGCTGAAAGAGTGTAAACACAGCCAAGATACTCATATTCAATGTTATGACACCCACTTGAGATCTCGCTACCAAAGAAAAACCGAGCTAATTGCCGCGCTGCGAAATGAACTCGAAAACCCGATATCACAAAGCTATATCCCAGATAGCAATGGAATGTACGTAGTTGTACAACCCATTGTGGGTCAAGGTGAGACGCAATGGGAATATTTCGAGGTGCTGACTCGCTGGAAGACCGCCAGACACGGTGACATATCGCCTGTGGAGTTCATTCAAGTGGCTGAAGAGTCTGGGCTGATTGTCGAGCTAGGTGAGCGTATTATTGAGTTAGTGTGCCGCGCTAAAACCACTTTAGAACAAGGCTTAGGTTACAAGGTTAAGCTTGGAATAAACTGTTCTGCTCATGAGCTTACCGACTCGAAACGCTATATTTCCTATCTCACACGAACCATTGAACAGCATCACTTTAAAGCTGATGAGTTTGTTATTGAGTTAACCGAAACGGTGCTGTTATCTCCAACCCAAGAGACAAAATCGGCACTTAACTTTTTGAGAGGGCAAGGCTTCACTATTGCGCTCGATGATTTCGGTACGGGTTACTCCAGTTTGAACTACATCCACAGCTACCCCATCGACTGCATTAAAATTGATGCCACCTTTATCCGTAATTTGCTGACCAACTCAACCTCAGAAAGCGTTGTTTGGCTGATTATCCAGCTTGCTCACAGACTCGATGTGTCTTTGGTTGCGGAAGGCGTAGAGAAGCGTGAGCAATTAGAAAAGCTGCACGCAATGGGATGTGACAAGATACAAGGATACCTCTACTCACCACCCATGCGACCTGAAGCTATCGTCAGCTATGTTACTCATTCTGAGCCTTTGGCTTAAACCGCTATCCTTGAATTGACCTAGGATCAAAAAAACCGCGAGGTCATGACTCTACTCGGAGTGATGCTCTCGCGGTTCTAATTATGCTTGATGAATAACAACCTTATTCAGGGTTATCTCAAAGAGTCTAACTAGCTGTTATTAGATTGGGCTTCTAAAGCGACCTTTAATAGCTTATCAGCCTCATCTCTTGCTGCTACAAACGTCGCTTTTTCCTTTTTAGGCACAGAATCTGCCATCGGGATATTTGCTGTCATTGCATTCACAGGACGACCACGTTCAATCAGTTCGTAGTGCAAGTGTGCGCCTGTCACTCGGCCAGTTTTGCCAGACAAACCAATACGCTGTCCACGAGATACCGTTTGTCCTTTACGAACCAGAATCTTACTCAAATGTAGGTAACGTGTTTTGTATGTGCTGCCGTGTTGAATGACCACGTAGTTACCCGCATATGGGTGCTTACGCGTCATAATCACTTTACCATCACCCGTTGCTTGAACCGGCGTACCAACTGGCGTCGCGAAATCTGTACCGTTGTGCGGTGAAATGCGGCCAGTCACAGGGTGTAAGCGCTTAGGGTTAAACTGAGAACTTTGGCGCCAGCTACTGCTCACAGGGTAACGTTGGAAAGCTCGTTGTAAGCTATCGCCATTGGCATCGTAATATTGACCATCAGTGTGCAAGTACGCTGATACAACGCGGTTACGATTCATGATCTTAATTGCTTCAATTTCACGTTTTCCGGTTGCAACACCATCAACATATTGCGCTTTTTGAAGCACTTCAAACTGATCGCCAGCGCGCAGATCTCGGCTAAAGTTCAGCTTGTCTTTAAGAAGAGTCACAATATGGTCAATCTCAAGACTGCTCAGGCCAACCTTGTTCGCCGACATAGAGAAGCTGCCTTGAATATCACCGACTAAAGGTTTTTGCTTCCATTCACCCGGAATAGAGATGTCTTCGAATTCGTAGCTGCCGTCATCAAGCAGTCGATAAACCACTTTGTCTGCGACGCTAAATTGAAGTTCCATTTTAGAAAGGTCGCCGGTCGCTTCATCACGCCAAAAGCGTAATGTATTACCAGGGCGAAGCGTATCTAAAGCAAGGAAGTTCAAATCGGTTTCCATCACGCTCATCATCGATTTATAAGAAAATCCAAGTTGCGTGAAGATACTACTCAAGTTATCGCCAGATTGAATTTGATACTCAAATGTCGGTGGCTCAATAACGGTAACAGAAGATGGTGACAGAATTGACTCAATAACGGTTGAGTCTGGTAGATCAAGCTCGATCGTTTTCGTCAGATTTGATTGCGAAGATTGCAGAGCAACCCCAATCGCTGCAATAAGTGGCAGTCCTAAAATAGCTACTTTTTTTACAGGTGAAAGCTCGGCAAACGGAGAGGAAAATATTTTTGAATACACGGTAAACAGGTCTTTCTACGATATAAAGGCATAGGATATGCTTTTCAAACGCATAAATCATCAATGCATTGTCATAATATGATGTGAATCTGCCCAACTTAGCCTAAGTCATTGAGTTGCCGTAGATGAAGAGCCACTAGATAAGAAATAAAATTAACCGCTAAATTTAAAAATAAAAAAGCAGAAACGGCTAGCTTCTGCTTTCTATTGGTTGACGTTATTCCGTTTCGAATAATTAATAAACGAAGCGAATTAGTCGCTGGTTTTAAGAAAAGATTATGCGTTTACCGTCGACACTAAGCAGTTGTCTTCACCAAACTCATTTGGGATGTAACGGTCAGCGTTCGCATCGTTCACCCATTGTTGGTCATCAACTAGGTAGCGGAATTGAAACTCGCCATCTTTAGGTAGGCGAGTTTTAAACTTGTAAACCTTCCCTTTGGCTAGTTTTTTCATTGGGGTAGCTTTCCAATCAAGAAAGTCAGCAACGATGGATACAGAGTTCGCTTCCTGAGCTTCTAGCTCGAAGGTCACTTCAACTTCATCTTTCGTCTTAAAAAAACGTTTATTAATCATTCGCAAGCTCCATTTGTAAAAATAAGCGGACACAAAGCTAAGTGTGTCTAAATTTCATTCATCTAACTAAGATAATATGTAATTTGGCTCACATAAACAACAGATCCTTACATTCACGCAAACGTTATTGCTTACCAATTGATTGCGTATCAAAAGAAAAACTCATTAACACCTTTTCAGAAGGGGGTTCTGCAAATGATTGTTCCGCAGAATGCTGAGTAAAGCCGATAAAACCTTCCCCAGTGAGTTTATTCTGTGATTGCGAATCTGGCTGCTGAGCGACCTCCAATGTTTGAATTCGTATACGATCGCCCAGAAAAAGTTGGTCGACTAACACCACACGGCTTCGTTGCTGGTCATGTTTAAACAGGCCTAGATAATAGAAAACACCGCTGCCTTGGTTAGATATCCACATCGGCGCGACAAAGAAACTCGCCTTGCCCAGCGTAGCGGCTGAAAGATTATTGGTGTCTACCGTTACCACGCCGCGCTCAACACCTGAGTCATAGCGTCCAAACGCGATGGCTCTAGGCTCATCAACTTCATTAATAAACGCGTAGGCGTTAGTTTCAGGAACTTTAATTGTCCATGGGTTGGTCGCCTTCAAATCAAAAACGGTTTCTACGACTGGGTCATAACTCACTTGAGAAGAAGGAAACTTCGCCAAGATCTCTTCATCACTTAAGCTAAAGCGATAAACACCCGCCACTATCACCACAACCAGCATGACAATTGGAATCAGTAGAATCAGAGGAATAGGTAAGATTTTCTTTTTCATGGGCAATTATATTCTTTTGTTTTCATCCAGTTGTGCAGACCATAAAGGGCTTTAGTATAATTATCAATACAGGCTTAACCAGAAGTGGAGCATGGATGGATATCAATCATATTAAAGATAGAAATATCAGAAGTTGCGAATGCCGCTGTGGAGCAGTCAATCTAGTATGCCGAGGCGAACCTCAACGTACCTCTGTCTGCCATTGCTATGAGTGTCAGAAACGCACCGGAAGTGTGTTCGGCGTTCAGGCACGGTTCCCAATAGAACAAGTCACACTCAGCGGTGAAGTGACCTCTTTCTCACGCATCAGCGATACGGGTAATGAAGTCACCTATCAGTTTTGCCCCAAGTGTGGCACCACCATGCTTTTGCAGTCGGTTGCCGCCGCCGATTTTTATATCGTCCCGCTCGGATTATTTAAAGAGCAAGACTTCCCACTACCAAGCTTTTCGGTTTATGAAGAACGCAAGCACGGTTGGGTTAAGTTCGACCACCAAATGAGCCATTACAACTAGTTCGTCATTGAGCGTTATCTTTATCTCGTTATTGACCGTTATCTTTATAGATCAACAGTATTAAAACAAACTGCAATACTGTTGCCTAAGATCAAATATCAACGCTCCACAGCGCTAGCGTATCTTTTCTCTAGCGTTATAATCTTGCTCCTCTATTTAACCCAGGGTGAACCACATGATTTCTATGCTACCTCGCTGGGTTGAATACGGCGCCTTACTGTTAGCAGCCCTTGCTGGCAGTGTTAATGCTATCGGCTTACTTGGCTTCCAACATCAAGCTATCTCCCATATCTCCGGCACCATGTCTTTGCTAGGCAGTAGTCTGCTTACACCGACCTCGGCTTCTGTTCACCTCCTATTGGTGATCATGAGCTTCATGTTAGGTGCGGCGTTCAGCGGGTTCTTTATTGAAAACCAAGCATTGAAGTTAGGACGCCGTTACGGTGTTGCGCTATGTATTGAGGGTGGATTGCTGTTTTTGGCGCTGTGGACACTGTTGCAAGGCTATACTTCAGGTCAGTATTTCGCTTCAGCCGCGTGTGGTTTGCAGAACGCGATGATCACCACTTACAGCGGGGCGATCATTCGAACAACACACATGAGCGGGATCATTACCGATCTTGGGATCATGATTGGCGCTCGCTTAAAGGGGATGCCTTTTGACCGCCGTAAAGCCAAACTGCTAATGTTCATTGTGGTTGGCTTCCTGTTTGGCGGCTTAATTGGCGCTTGTCTGTTCCAACGCTTCGAAATCTTAGCATTGGCTTTCCCAGCTTCTTTCGCCTTCATTATTGCGTTTAGCTACTGGTTATACTTGACCTATCGAACTGAAACCCCAGTCAATTCATAAATATCTGGCAATATAACCTCAAACTACGTAACATCCGCAACACTTTATTCTAAACTCTTAATACGTTGCAGAATAACCAGCATGAATATTTAGCGATATTTGATGAATAGTATTGCAAGCGATATTAATACTGGGTAATCTTGCACCCAATGAGAAAATACGGACGTTTAGTGAATAAAAATGCCAAGGATGTGGCTTTTTTACGTGTAGAAATTCGAGAACAATAACATGTCTAACAACACGAATACTGCTCAAACAGAGAAATCTAAAGGCAGTTTCTGGGTTTTCTTAATCCCATCATTGATTGGTTTATTCCTTTTCATGGCGCCAATCAGCTATCAAGGTGATCTAACCATCCCTGTAGCTATCTTAGCCAAATCAATTCAAGCGGTTTTCGGTGAATATCTAGTCCCTATCATCACTGCGATCGTTGCTTTCATGTCTGTAGCTTCAGTTTTAAGCACCATTTTTAAGCCTACAATCATTACATCAAATTCATTTTTAAACGGCCTTTTCAACCCATCTCCACTATGGTTGTTGGTTCGTTTAATTGGTGGTGCTGCAGCCGTTATGGCTTTCTTCCAAGTTGGCCCTGAGGTTATTTGGGAAGAAAATACTGGTGGCCTGGTTCTAGAAGGCCTGCTTCCGACACTGTTCTCAGTATTCATCTTTGCTGGTTTGCTACTTCCGCTTCTACTTAACTTTGGTCTACTAGAGCTGTTTGGCACGCTACTAAGTAAAATCATGCGTCCAATCTTCAACCTACCAGGCCGCAGTGCTATTGACTGTATGGCTTCTTGGTTGGGTGACGGCAGCGTTGGTATCCTGCTTACAAGCAAACAGTACGAGAAGAAATTCTACACTCAGCGTGAAGCTGCGGTTGTTGGTACGACTTTCTCAGCAGTATCTATCACATTCAGTCTTGTGGTTATTGCTCAGGTAGAACTAGAGCACCTGTTCCTACCTTTCTACGCAGCAATCTGTTTAGCGGGTATTGTGGCAGCGGTGATCATCCCTCGCCTTCCACCACTAAGCATGAAGAAAGATACTTTCATTGATGGCAGCAAGCCGCACAAAGACGCTGACGCGATCCCAGCAGGTCACTCAACGTTCTCTTGGGGTCTTGAGCTAGCGGTAAATAAAGCATCTCAAGTAAAGTCGGCTAAATCTGTATTTGGCGAAGGCGTTCGTAACGCCGTAGATATGGTATTTGGCGTACTGCCTGTTGTTATGGGTTTAGGTACAATGGCACTGGTTATTGCGGAATACACGTCTGTGTTCTCAATCCTAGGTCAGCCTTTCATTCCATTCCTAGAGCTACTTGGTGTTCCTGAAGCGGTTGCAGCATCTGAAACGATTGTTGTTGGTTTTGCGGACATGTTTATCCCAGCAATCCTTGCGGCTTCTATCGACAACGAGATGACTCGCTTTGTTATTGCAGCAATGTCGGTAACTCAGCTGATCTACATGTCTGAGGTGGGTGCTCTACTTCTAGGCAGTAAGATTCCAGTGAACATCTTAGAACTGTTTATTATCTTTATTCTACGTACGTTAATTACACTTCCAGTTATCGCTGGTGTAGCGCATCTAATATTCTAAATTAGATACTACTTATATAATTCAATAAAGATTCAGTTTATAAAGCCTCACTTTTGTGGGGCTTTTTTTGTACGGAATATATTCACGCATCAATTTCAAAGCCCTTAAATATATAAAACTGGCATATCATTTGATTTCATATCGTTTATTCACCCCACCTCTTGTTAATAGAAAACTGAACACATAACCAACAAATTAATACATTCTTAATTCTTCCTTAAACTCCGTCCAGTCCCATTCCCCAAATCATTGAACCAAATACTAAAAGTAACAAATATGTGATTTAGTGAATTTTGTATTGTTTAGGTTGTTGTATTTTTGTAGTCTATTTTGTGAATTTACATTCAAGTAATTTTCAATCTAGTCGATATATATAATTACAAAAACACGATTAACTTTAGTCTTCGCAAAGCCTGTGAGAAGGGGAAAACTCAATGAAATTTAGCCATAAGGTGGTTGCTGCATCATCAGCCTTGCTGCTAGTGACAGTATCATTGCTTTCAATACAACAACTTTACACCGTAAGAAGTGCTGTAGAAAACCACGTCAATGCGAGCCTGAAAGAAATGGTCTCTGGCGTTAAAAATACCGTCGAATCAGAGATGAACGCCAAGAAGGCGCTGGCTCAATCGACGACTGAAGTCATCGAGATCAACCCTGAAGATCGCGCTTACGTAAAAGAAATATTAGAAAAACCAAAGCTTAAAAACAGCTTCCTAGCGGTTGGTTTTGGTTATGAAGCCAACGGTTTCGTTATTGAAAATGATGACGGTTGGGATGCAGGGCCAGATTACGACCCACGAATCCGTCCTTGGTACATTGATGCTAAATCCAAAAACAGTTTAGTTGTGACCGCTCCTTATGTGGATGCATCAAGCAAAAAAGTCATCATCTCAGTGGGTACACCCGTTAAAGACAACGGTCGTTTCACTGCGGGTATGTTCTATGACCTAGAATTGACGAACCTCGCTACCTTGGTAAACCAAGTGAACTTGTTTGATGCGGGTTACCTATTCCTAGTAACAGCCGACGGCACCACGATTGCTCACCCAAATGCGAAAAACAATGGCGAATTGCTTTCAAGCTACATGCCTCAAGCGACTATTCGTGAAGGCTCTCAAGAAATTGAAGTCGACGGCAAAATGTTCTTAGTTAACTTCACCCACATCCCAAGTGAAGATTGGTACATTGGTGTCATCCTTGATGAAGAGATCGCTTTTCAAACCGTTGAAGAATTGAAGAACAGCTCGATGATCTATTCATTGATTGCAGTGATTCTTAGCATCATCGCACTGACTGTTCTGATTCGTGTATTAATGCGTCCACTGGATGCGCTTAACCAAGCAATTCAAGACGTAGCAAGCGGACAAGGTGACTTAACTAAGCGTCTAGATACCAATACCGACCAAGAGTTTTCTGACCTAGCGAAAGGCTTCAACACCTTTACTGAAAACCTGAAAAATCAGATCATTCAATCGAAAGCGATTGGTGTTGAGATTAAACGTGGCACTGAAATCACAGTGAAAGGTGCGGGCGAATCAGCGAACGCAATGAATACCCAGTTGCAAGAGCTTGAACAGTTAGCAACAGCAATGAACGAGATGGCGGTTACCGCAACAGAAGTCGCAAACAACGCTCAAGGTGCAGCAGCTGCTGCTCGTGAAGCAGACGAAGCAACACTAGACGGTACTTCTGTAGTTAGTGATACTACTCAAGCGATTGATAACCTATCTGAGCGCATCGACCAAGCCGTTGCTGAAGTACAAGTACTTGAATCAGCAACAGCCAACATCGAAACGATTCTAAAAGTAATCAACGATATTGCAGACCAAACCAACCTACTGGCATTGAATGCAGCTATTGAAGCGGCGCGTGCTGGTGAGTCAGGCCGTGGTTTCGCAGTCGTTGCCGATGAAGTTCGCACTCTGGCGCAACGTACTCAAGAATCGACTACTGAAATCCGCAACATGATTGAACAGCTCCAAGCGGGTGCAAGCTCAGTATCGAACGCGATGAACCAAAGTAAAGACACAGCCACTGACGCCGTTGAACGCGCTCAGCAAGCTAACTCTTCACTTGACCGTATCCGTGACGCGATTCAACGCATCTCAGATATGAACATCCAGATTGCTTCAGCGGCAGAAGAGCAGAGCTTGGTAGCGGAAGAGATCAATAACAACACTGTTAAGATCAAAGACCTTTCAACACAAGTATCAACAGCGGCCCAAGAAGCGAATACCGCAATGCAGCAGCAAACTGACAATGTTCGCCAACAAGACGAGCTATTGAATAAGTTTACGGTTTAACCAAGGTTTGGCTCAGTTGCCGTTTGGCTGAGTCGCCATTTGGTTTAGTTACCGAGCAATAGCTTAAAATAAAAAGCCCCGATTACTGATTGCCAGTAAGCGGGGCTTCTCTTTCTAGTCTATCCAAGTTAACTCGTGACAGGCTTCAATTCATTCGTCGTTAACATCATGCATTGGTTCGATTCCACCTTGATGGTTAAATCCTTACCAACACATTCAAACACATCATCCGACAGTAAATCGGTTACCGCACCAGTCCAATTTAACGAGGCGGTTTTGCTGCGTTTCGACTTGTTGATCACCACAATGCCTTTGTCACCGCGGACAAATACCAACAAATCATCATTCGCTTCAACTACACACATCGCTTCGCCATGAACATGATTATGGAATTGAATCATGCTTTTCATGTAAGGCGCTTGCCAGTCGTTAAGCCAACGAGGCTGGCCATTCTGATCCAAAATACCGCTCGTGCTTAATTCACTGTAAACTAGTGGTACACCGCCATCGCGACCAAGAATGAAGGCATGAGCCAATCGCTCGTCCACTTCATCCATCACATGCTCCAAAAACACCTCGTTATTGGGAATATCATGAGTGACCGCAAACGTGATCGCTCGCATATTCGACAGAGCCTGACCAAAACAGTAAGGGTTGATCAGAGACTTAAAGCTGCCCTGCTCTTCAAAGGCCTTGAAAATGGTATTGAACAGAGGGAAATCGTACGCACCTAAACGCGTGTGTTTCAGATATGGCTCAAGGAATAGCTCATACTCTTCTTCCGTCGCACCGCCATCGGTAATGATCTCGCCAAAGATGTGCATTTCTTCACAGATATCATCAGTCCATACCTTGCGCAGGTGTGACAGTGTCATGTGTTTTGCAGCATCAATGCGGAAACCTTTCACACCAATCGCTTTCAAGGCTTTTAGATACGCTCGTTGTTGTGCAACCACATTGTCGTTGTCTAACAGCGTTGGCAAACCAGGATCGCTGGCTCCGCCAGTAATACGCCCATTCTGCACTTCCCAAGTGTCTTTCCAGTTTTTGATACCAAACGCTTCCACAAAGTCGTTTTCATCAAATAAAGGCTTAGAAAGGTCACCAAACAAACGTATGGATTCATAATAATCAGCATCTTTTTGATAAGACGCCATGTCTTGCTGATTGGGATACGTCAGATCACCGCGGATACCAGATTCGTTGGCCATGTGGTTAAAAACAACATCTACATAGGTACGAAGCCCATGTTGCTTTAACGTGTTCACCATCGCTGTGAAGTCTTGCGTGTCACCAAGTTGATTATCGATCACACGATAATCTTGTGGTTGATAGCGCTGCCACCATTGGGTACCAGAATCTCGGTCGCAACCTTTAGGGCCGCGCAGCGATTTCATCGCCGGTGATACTAAAACAGATTTATAACCCAACTCTTGGATCAGTGGGGCGTTCTTCATTACGTCAGCGTAGCACCAGTCAAAGGCATGCAATATGACATCTGTCGCTGGGTTGCTTAACATAGCTGAACTCTCCATGTTGTTCTCCTACCAAACTCGTTTACAGCTTTTTAGAAAAGGCAAAGGCTAAAAGGCAAAGCTGCATAAATTTCCTCAAGAATGGCATTTATTATATGAGTTACTCATTAAAAACCCTCCTCCTCCTACCAATTACTCACGGTGGATAGTTGAGGGCGTAGCACCAATTATCGCATAACGTCTGGGATGAACACTCAACCGTAGTACTTTAAAACGCGCAAAAAAGTCACAAAAAAGGAGCGTATATACGCTCCTTTTATTCCATCTAACACATATCTTACACTAGGTTCTGTAAAGAACCTTAACTACATGCCAACCGAATTTTGTTTTCACAAGGTGGGGTACAAGCGTCTCGCCAGAGAAACAAACCTTATCAAACTGAGGCACCATTTGACCTTTTTTGAACTCGCCTAGGTCGCCGCCCTTTTTACCAGATGGACAGGTTGAATGTTTCTTCGCTAGCGTTTGAAATTTAGCGCCCTTTTTAAGCTGCGTCATGATGTCTTCTGCTAGTTCTTTATGCTTCACCAAAATATGAAGCGCTGCTGCTGTTCTTGCCATGATAATTCTCAGTTTGTTGCTGCCAGTTTACTTACGACGATTGCTTAGAACATCGCGAATGAACTGACTGTTGTAAATCTGTTTGCCGCTAACGGCTTATCGACATAAATTCATCGACAGCCAGCGTTTAGCGTGATTTTAACCCAAGAACCGCTATTCTTCACTCTATAACCGAAAACAACTGCATTAAAGGCTATTAAAAACCGCATCGCGACTTGCTGCGGCTTCCATTTCCCTTTAAATTAATCCTTATAAATTAAGCGCGTATTAAGTAGGAGCCACTTATGGCCAAACCGATCAGTAAAGCGAGTCAGTCACAGGGAATGTTGATGTTCAAGTTATCCCTCACTCAAAGTTTTGCGATTGGCACGCTTAAGGTCAGAGAAATCGTCCCTTTTCAGCCGATGACTCAGATCCCCTACTCCCATCATCACGTGATTGGTACAGTGACTATCCGCGACCTTACGGTTCCAGTGATTGATATGTCCGCTGCGATTGGCTTCCGTCCGATAACACCCGCGGAATACCAAGATTGTGTACTCATCGTTACTGACTGTTTGAGAACGGTTGTGGCGTTCTTGGTTCGTTCGATTGATAAAATCATTGAATGCGACTGGAAGAGCATTGAATCTCCACCCACCAGTGTGGGTCGCAATGTGTTTGTTACCGGTATTACACGTTTCGAAGACCGTATTGTGCAAATGCTCGACGTGGAACTGCTGCTTTCTAAGATCTACCCAGCTTATGAAAATGCGCACATTCCGATGCTGACCGATGTAGAAAGGGAACGCCTCAAAGCGTTGAACATCTTATTGGTGGATGACTCTTTGATTGCGCGTAAACAGTTATCAGATGCCTTAGACAGCATCAACATCCCTTACAGCATTTGTAATAACGGTTTGGATGCGATTGACCTAATGCGACGCCAAGCTAGCGTGGGCAAAGCGATTGACCTTCTTGTCAGTGACATTGAAATGCCAGGATTAGATGGTTATGAGCTTGCATTTGAAGTGCAAAACGACAGCGCTTTAAGTCACGCTTACTGTATTTTGCATACCTCACTATCCAGTGAGATCTGTGTCGACCGTGCTAATCAGGTAGGGGCACATGAAGCGCTTGAGAAGTTCAACGCGGGTGAATTAATCGAAGCTATGCTACGCGGTGCAAAAGTCTTAAACGGCGCCTCTACGGCTGCTTAGGCTCTGTTTAGAAGCTAAACCTAGCATAGTGCTCAATGGTTTAGCTTCTTAGTCTCTTCTTTCTTCAAATCTTAATAAGAATAGAGCTAACCGTTAGTCTTTGTTATCTGGCATAGACTTTTTCGGCATAGAATAGCTCTTACTCACAAATTCCACTTCCTCGACTTCATTGACATGATTGGTAAAAGAGGCCAATGCATAGAGAGTGTTCGCGACTAGGTTGGCGTATTTAAAAAGAATCGGGTCTGGCGACTTTTTGCTTTCATGATGTTCAATACTCACCAAAGCTCGCACGACCTTTTTAGCCTGACAACGACACAAGTGAAGTTCACTAGACACTCGGTGCCCACCGGGTAAGACAAAACCTTTAAAACCACCTTCTAGCTGCTCTCGGATACGATGATAGTCTTGCTTGAGCTCGACCAATTCAGACTCGGTGATGGCAAGCTTACCGCGCACAGAGCCATTCAAATGGTAGATGTTTGGCTGCAAGCGTTGCAGGATCTCACGAACCTGAGGCTCTAGCTCTAAAGACAACACCAATCCAACTCGGCAACAAAGTTCATCCGACAAAATCTCAAAATCACAGATAGGACTGTCTTCATAGATAAACGGATAACAAAACTCGTCCCAATCTCGACTTACTGGTTTCACGTACCGATCCTTACACATAAATAGTCATCAAACGCCAATATACCAAACTCTTTGATTTAGACATAAAAAAGCCCTCACATTGGAGGGCTCCTGAAGAAATCGGTTAAACGAGATTACTCGTTAGATACTTTTTTGTGGCCTTCTTGTAGATGAACGAAATCCACCAGATCATCGCCTGACACTTGGTATGCCTGACCAAAGCCTTTAACGAACAGGCCGTTCTCTGCTTTAAGGTTGAACAGAGAGAAGTCTTGAAGTTGGCTTAAACCATCAATGATTTCACCAAAACGCTCTTGCATCTGGCCGATCACTTGAGTCCAAAGTTCCGTTTCACGCTCCACAACACTTGCTTGAGCATCAAACGTTAAACGCTTACGTGCGTAAAGCTGCTTCGAGCTCTCTTCGTCTTCAATCATCATCAAAGAGACCTGAGGGTTCGCTTTCAAGTTACGAGCATGACGAGCAATATCAGAAATTAGAACAAAGTAACCTTCTTGGTTCTGAACGAAAGGTGCGTAACTTACGTTCGGGCGACCTTCTTCATCAACCGTTGCAAGTTGAAGGGTACGGCGCTCTTGGCGAAACTCTTTGATTTCTGGACCTAGGCGACCTTGTAGACGTTCTTGTTTTACTTGCTGTTCCATGGGTAATTCCTTTCTTCACTTTCTCTGATTTATTATTTTTGCCCGAGGTTGAGCGAACATTAGCGAACTAAACGATCCTCGAACATTGATGTCTTGTTTAAGCCAGTTGGCAACCCTATGTAAGATTGCTGCTGATTGTTTACTGTAAATTGAACTTAAGCTTGTTCCTTTAGCGCTTTGAAGCGTTCTACTTGGTCGGCAATAAGCTCACGCTTTTCGTTGCGGCCTAGGTAAATCTTAAAAATGTTCTCGCCGGTTTCACTGAAGAAGCCGAAGTAATGACTTTCACGACCCATGAACGCCTTGCTCACCAAACCGATATGTTTAACGTTGTCCAGTTTTAGGTGGCCATGAAGCTCGCCCTCTTTACCCATCAGGTTGTAGTAACCACGCGCTACTTTACCTTTCGGGAATGGTGCTTTTACTTCAAAGATAGAACCAAATGAATGCACGATAGTGGTCACAGGGCCCCAACCCACTAAACCTTCTAGAATCTCTTGAGCACGGCTGCCATCGAGCATTACCGCCATGTCGTTTGGAAAAGCAGCAACCACTTCAACCTCTGAAACACCTAGCTTCTCAGCAATTGCTGTTGGCAGTAGTTTTGGTTCTTCTTCTAAAATTAGAGCTACGCGCTGTTCTAGAGTTTCTGTCATTTCTAATGTTGTATCTGTCATTGAATATGTTCCGTATAAACGAGTAAGTTATAAACTAAAAATTCGATATTAAGCGTGCTTCAAACTTGCATGCGGGTGTACGCCCGAACCTGACGCTTTAGGCGCTGGATGCATAGCTTGGTATTCAGCGTTAAGCACTTGAATTACACTCTGCGCTAGGCTTACCGCCCAAAAGCTGCCAGCAATAGTCAGGATCAGATAATCTTCCGAAAGCTCAACTAAACCGTTCTTTTCCCAATGCGCGAACAAAGGCTTAAGGTAGTCAAACGTGTCTTGTCCCATAAAGCTCGGTAGCGTACTTCTTCTAACAACACCAGAATCGAAACCTGCCTTTGATGTTGAGAAGATAGACTCTAATGAGCTTTGTTTCGTCATCATGGCAATCGGCAACTGACCTTGCTTTATAGACTCCATGTAGCTGTCTAAAGTTCGATGCTGCATCACACCATGACCGCCTATGTTGCCACCAGCGCCACAACCAATGGGTAGAACTTCGGCATAAGTTTTCGCTAAGCTGTTGTAAATGCTGCGTTCGCGGTTATCACGTGTCCAGTGGTTTACGCTGAGTTGCTTGACCTTATTTTTTGCCATGAACTCCACACCCGCCAAATACATGCTCGCCTTGTCTGGCGTATTCGCAGGCGGTGGGATTTTTCCTTTCTCAACAAGATTAAGCATAGGTGCATTGCCCGCAACAATCAGTTGGTAGAGGTCAATGCCGTGTGCGCCAGTAGACATGTAGTCTTCTAAATCTTGTTGGAACACTTCCATAGATTGGTGTGGTAATCCGTATAACAGATCAAGAACGATTGGCGCTTGTTCTGTACGGCTCAGTGAACTGATACGTTCTAGCACAACCTCTCGGTCATCTAGGCGCTTAGCACTGCGTCGAACTTGAGTATTGAAACTTTGAATACCGAATGAGAAACGATTGAAGCCACCTTCAAGCGCACGATCAAACATCTCGTCACCAAATCGATTGATGCGCCCTTCCAATGTCATCTCAACATCGTTTGCTAGTGGGAAATATTGACGAATCGCTTTACCCAGCTGCTCAACTTGTTGAGGCGACAAATCGGTGGGTGTTCCGCCACCAATATAGACAGCGTGAAATAGTCCAGACTGAGCCCAAGGCGTTTTGGCTTTCTGCTTTAGCTCGACCATCAGTGCATCGAAATACTCATCCACTAATTTACGGCTTGCGGCATTTTGGAAGAAATTGCAGAACGTACAACGCACACGACAGAAAGGAATGTGGATATACAAGCAACGCTTATCCTGTTTTTTCCCTTCACTCAACATCAATTCGTCAAAGAGTTCTAACTTCTTACTGGGGTCGACCGGAATTGAGCTTCCTCCGGCGTGTGCAGAATGCTTTTTCGCAAACGCAAAACGAAGCGGATCAGGGCTAGAAATGCCCAAGATTGATTCGTCAAATTTATAAATATTAAGACTCATATAATCTCTCTAAACACTTACATAGCAAAGTCTGGAAGACTATTCGCTAAAAACTGAGAGAATCATAAATACACGTAAATGATAATGCAATTGATAATTGATCTTATTTAGATTCTGGGCAATAATCCGATACAGAATTTTGATTTGGTAAAGGATTGATTGTGAACGTTCCTAGATATGTTATTGCAGGCGGTGCATCGTTAGTGATTCATGCAGCGTTGTTGTTTGTCGCTCAAGAATCCAAAGTATTTGCGATGCCTGCAGGTAGCCAATCGAACACGGTATCGATCAACTTCACTCCTAAGAGCGCTCCTTCACAAGCTCAGCAAAAAACAGTCACAGAGCCAGTTGAGCCTGAGCCAATAAAAGAAACCGTCTCACAAGCCGAACCTAAATCAGTCGAACCAAAAACGGTTGAGCCAAAGCAAGCTAAGCCAACTCCAAAGAAAAAAGCGATCACCAATAAGCCTCAACCAAAGAAAGTTGAGAAAAAAGTGATTGAGCAAAAGGTTGTCGAGAAGAAGCCGGTTCAAAAGAAACCAGTAACTGAGAAAAAGGTGGTTAAGAAAGAACGCCCAAAACCAGCCACTCAACCAGAGAAACTGGCCGACAAGAAAGTCGATAAGAATATGGACGAGTCTGCCAACCAGCCTCAGGAAGTAAATCAAGGCGTATCAAACCAAGAGCCAGTTTTGGTCACTAAACCTTCGTTCTCTGCGCGTCCTACCCCACCGAATTACCCTCGCCAAGCAAGACGTCGTGGCGTTGAAGGTGTCGCGACTTATGAGATCTGGTTAGACGCTGAAGGCAAACAAATTAAACAAGCATTAGTAAATTCATCAGGCGCACTAATGCTCGATAACGCCGCATTAGATGCCATTAAACAATGGAAATTCTCACCTCACACTGTCAATGGTCGAGCTATTGCTCACCGAGTACAAATACCTGTTCGTTTTAGGTTGGATTAATCATGCAACAAATCAGTTACTTACAAGATCAACTTGGCTTAATGACTTGGCCTCTTCTTATCTGTTCGGCATTAACAGCAATGATCATCGCTGAACGTGTCTTCCAAGTCATGCTCAGCATTGGTGTGGGCAAACGTGCCATTCGTCGCGAGTTAAACCAAATCTCACCAACCAACAGTAAAGAGATTGAAGCGCTTGCTCAGTCGATTTCAGGTAAACGCCCGCTACTGTACAAGGGCGTGTCAATGTTGCTTGCTCACCACTCTTTCTCAAAAGGGTTACGTGAAGATGCTGCTGGGATCTGGCTACAAGAAAAACGCCACCAACTTCATGCAGGTTTAAGGCTGCTTGGTTTGATCGGCGTGATCAGCCCACTCATCGGCTTGCTTGGTACGGTACTTGGTCTTATTGAGATGTTTAAAGGCGTTGCCGCGACAACAGGCAGCATCACGCCCAATGATTTGGCAGACGGTCTTGGATTAGCAATGCGAACCACAGCTGCGGGTTTGATGATTGCGCTTCCAGCTATTTCAGGTGCTCAGCTACTCGGGTTATGGGCCGATCGAGTGCTTGCTCAGCTAGAACATACTCTAAACTATGTGAATGTGTGGCTAGAAGGCATGTCGATTCAAACCAATCAGTCTGATGATACTCAAGGTAAGCCTCTCAACAAAACCTCTATCGGTGATGTGAGCCAAGCATGATTAAAACGCCCTACTCATCGAACACACAGAGCCTGGCTCCTGACTTAACACCGCTGCTCGACATCATTTTTATCGTGATGGTTTTTCTATTGCTTACGGCATCGGTAAAGCTGGAGTCACTGGAAGTTGAGCTGCCAAGCTCGGATGTCAAAAACGTTTCTGAAGTCCACAAGGATTCGATTAGCGTCAATATTTTAGACCGCGAACCCTACTGGGCAATTAACGGCCAAGAATACATCGACTGGGAAAACTTCAAGATTGCCCTGTTAGAAGAGACTGGCTCAACGGATAAAAAGCCGATCATCATTGGCGCGGACAAAGCCGCCAACGTTGAAAACCTAGTGAAGTTGCTGTCATTCCTTCAAGAAAACGGAATACCAGCGACTCAACTGCTCACGGACGATGGTTAGAGCGACACTCAATTTTCACGAGGTTTGGCTTCTGGTTGATAAGACTAAACAAGCAGAACTAAGCCTCTCTATCGATTCGAACTCACAATGCGAACGGACTGCTCACTGAGTATCTTCGCGATACAAAAAGAAAATATAAAGAACTTATTATGAACAACTTAAACGTGCTCAATAAATTAAAGACCAAGACACCTCTTCTTTCATTGGCAGCAATCAGCCTGGCACTTAGCGCCCCCGCAATGGCCAACGACGCTGAACAACCTCGAATCATCAGTGCCGGTAGTGCTGTTACTGAATTGGTTTTGGCATTAGGTGCTGAAGAGCAGCTAGTCGCGATTGATGTGACCAGCCACTTTCCTCAAGCAGAAAACCTGCCAAAGATTGGTTATCACCGAAACCTGTCTGCGGAAGGCTTACTTGCCCTAGAACCGACCACGTTGATTGGCTCAGATGAAATGGGTCCAGACAACGCGATTTCTCAATTGAAGTCGGCGGGTGTCGATGTAGAAATCGTCAACACTGAAGCAAACGTTGAAGGGCTATTAAAACGTATCGACCAAATCGCCAAGATTACCCATACCGAAGCACACTCACAGCAAGTTAAAGCTGAAGTAAATCAGAAGATTGCTGCACTGAAAGCGAACCAAGTACCAAGTAACGAAGCGAAGAAAGTACTTTTCCTATTGCTGCATGAAGGCCGTCCTGCGAACGTTGCTGGCGGTGAAACTTCGCCAAATGCAATCATCGAGTTAGCTGGCGGTATCAACCCTGCAGCTCAAAGCCTAACGTCTTACAAGCCACTGTCGATGGAATCACTGGTAGAAATGCAGCCAGATGTGATTTTAGTCAGCGGTCGTAGCTACCAAAAGATGGGCGGTGCTGATGCCATCCTGAAATCGCTACCTATGTTAGCGGCAACGCCTGCAGGCATGAACAAGCAAATCATTACCGTAAATGGCAGTGCTTTGGTTGGCGGACTTGGCCTTGAAAGCCTTTCTGAAGCGAAACGATTAAACGCTCTTATCTACCGCTATAACTTATCTACCGCTATAACTTATCTACCGCTATAATTCGACTACCCATTTCTACTGTTGCTTGCTTAATGCTCATCACCGTCTCATTTTTTGCGAAGTCGGTGATAAGTATTGAAGTTGGTGATAGACATTGAGGCCCTTTATGTTGTTACGAACCGTCCCGCTGAAAACATCGATGTTAGGCCTAGGTGCTACCCTAGTCTTCGTCGCACTGTTTTCAATCACCGTTGGGCCAATGAACATTAGCTTAGCGGACAGCGCAGCGAGCTTACTCCAGCCAAACAATGATTTAGCCCCCCACATCAACTTAGTGATTCAAGAGATTCGCTTACCCCGAACGATATTATGCATGCTAATCGGCGCGATTCTCGCTTTATGTGGCGCGGTCATGCAGGGCTTGTTTCGAAACCCGCTTGCTGAACCTGGAATCATTGGTGTGTCTGCTGGTGCGGCGCTAGGTGCAGCTCTGGCCATCGTGCTTTTTTCTGAGCTATCGCTTCAATACCCTGCTTTCATGAACTTTGCTGCGGTTCCTGTGTTCGCTTTTCTTGGTGGCGCTTTAACCACCCTGTTGGTGTATAAACTGGGCACGGGCAAATTCGGCACCTCTGTCACCATAATGTTGTTGGCAGGTGTGGCGATCAGTGCGCTCTCTGGCGCAGGTATCGGCTTCTTGAATTTCATTGCTGATGACCAAATGCTGCGCGATCTTTCATTGTGGTCGATGGGTTCATTGGCGGGCGCTAAGTGGTCAGGAATTTTGCTGGCAGCTGTCACGCTCGTTGGCTTGTTTGTTGTTTTCTACCGCCAAGCGATGTCTCTAAATGCTCTATTACTGGGCGAGTCAGAAGCGCAACACCTTGGTATCCCAGTACAAAAGCTTAAACGAAAGCTGATTCTACTGACGGCTGCAGGTGTTGGTATAACGGTTAGCCTGTCTGGCATGATTGGTTTTATTGGTTTGGTTATCCCGCATTTAGGTCGTATGTTAGCAGGCCCTGACCACCGAGTTCTGTTGCCACTATCAGCGGTACTAGGCGCACTGCTGCTAACCGCCGCAGACATGTTCTCACGCGTGGTACTTGCTCCGGCTGAACTTCCTGTTGGTATTGTCACTGCGATTATCGGCGCTCCATTCTTCTTGTATCTACTATTTCAACAGAAAGGGAGAATCCTTTAATGTTTCCTTCAGCTTTAAAAGCGACCGATATCGAAGTGAAGTTCGGCAGTAAAGTGATATTAGATGGCGTTTCTATTGAGATTGACGCGGGAAAGGTAACCACACTGCTTGGGCCAAATGGCGCAGGTAAAAGCACGCTGCTTAAAGCTTTGTGCCAAGAGATATCAAGCAACGGCGATATCCAGTATTTTGGACACAGTAAAGACAAGTGGCCTTCTCAAAAGTTAGCTAAGCACCTTGCTATGCTTCCTCAACACAGCACATTGACCTTCCCATTCTTGGCACATGAAGTTGTCGAGCTTGGTGGAATTCCTCTGCAAGAATCCAACAAGAAGCTGACCAGCATTGCTAGCAAAAAAATGGATGTTGCTGATGTGACTCACTTGAGTGAAAGGCTTTATCCTTCGCTATCGGGCGGTGAAAAGCAGCGAGTGCACTTGGCTCGAGTGTTAACTCAGCTTCACCACTCTGGTGACCAATGTATTTTGATGCTTGATGAACCAACGTCTGCACTGGATCTTGCCCACCAACACAACACCTTAAAGATTGCGAGAGAATTGGCCGACAACCACAATGCCGCGGTTATCGTAGTTTTGCATGATCTCAACTTAGCCGCGCAGTATTCCGATCGATTAGTGGTATTGAAAGATGGCAATTTGGTGTGTGATGGCAAGCCTTGGGATGCGCTGAAACCTTCGATGATAGAAGATGTGTATGGTTACAAAAGTATCGTAGAAAAACACCCGACCATGAGCTTCCCTCAGGTTCACCCCGCGCAATAAGTCCGATTAAGGAGCGACTCGTTTTGAGTATTCGTTCTTGATAACAATGACGTAATCCTAAGCCTCGATTTGTTCGGGGCTTTTTTATTGGCTCACAGCTACTCTCTCGGCTTAAACTCAATTTTATTAATAACGATGGCAGCAAACACCAAAACGCCTCACCTTGAACGTTTGAGGCTCTAGAAATGCACACTACCCTTTAGAGTTACTTAGCTTTTAACACTAGAGAGGGAAACAAGGCTTGAACGTAAGCATATAAAAAGAAGAGAAATAACTTCATTCAGCATCAATAAACAAGACAGCGACATCGGTGTGGGATTTAGAGAAAAACGCACAAGAAGTGAAACGGCAGGCACAAAAAAAGCCCCCGCAGGAGCTTCTTTTATTGAGTGCTGATTATTGGCTCATACGAATCAATGATTTACCAATCAACCACTCTAGTTCTTTACCGCTAGTATCGCCAAACTGAGTTTCAGTCAGCTTGTATAGACGATCAATACCGTTTGCAGCGAACTCATGCGCGCTCTCAGCAGTAACGATATGATGGAAAAGTAAACGTAAGATTGCTAGGAACTCAGCGTCTTCAAGTGCTGCAACCCAGCTAGCTGAAAATGCGTCAAGGCCATTTTCGAAGTCAATGTGTTCCATGAACATCTTGAAAATACGACCGTCTAGAGCAGCAGTAAAATCCGTTTTCTTTGGAAAGTGATGACTTATACCTGTACGAGAAACACCAGTTTGTTGACTCAACGTCGTGTATGACATCTTGTCGTAACCCAATCTTAGTAGCTGGTCTACAACGGCATCCATGATTTTCTGGATCGTGATTTCTGTATCTTCTTTACTACGCTTTGGCATATTCAGGCTCTTCTCTTTGTAAATCCATCTAACTCAATCAAATGAAGTCAGAATGAAAATCGTTATCAGCATTATGTGAGCAAGGTATTTTTTCGCAAGTATTTATAACTAAATTCACACAAATACTATGTACGAACAATTTTACAGTGATGCCTCTTTGGACACTTTGTCTAATTATTCTTCGAAAATCACCTTACAATCCTAAGTCGATAAGTTTAAATAACTACTTAGAATATGAAATACCCAACGAAAAATTTATTGTATAAATACCTATCAAGCGATAGATAGTCTTATAAAATCATTTCTGGCGCAACTAAGTGAATGATATTCTGACATATTAATAACATTCCTTTTAAACAAAACGTGAGGTAAATCACACACATATTTGGCGGCGCGAATGTAGATATTCATTAAACACCTTAACAAACAACATAGCATACCAGTATAAATTAGTTCAAAGGTTTTAATTTTTGTAGATACAGTTCAAATTGCTCGTTAGAATAACCTCAGACTTTGTAAGAGGATTATTTATGAGCCAAGATATTGGTAACAACGATGTATGTGAGGCTTGCGGCTGTGCAGGCGAAATCGGGTTCATCATTAAAGAAGGCGACGATGTTGCTGAAGTAACGGTTTACGGAAACTCAAAAGCACTGATTGAAGCTGAGTTTGCTAAGTATGTTGAACTTGCTAAACAAGTGTCTAGCAACGTTGAGTTCGAAGCATCAGAGATGACTGAAGAAAGCACAGAGTTGCGCGCTCGCTTTAAATTTGAAGTTAGCGCTGAGAAGATTATTTTTGAACTTAAGACTCGCTCTCTAGCGCGTTAATATAAGCATTTATATTCTTATTAAAAGACGAGTGAATTACTCGTCTTTTTTTAATTGAACCCAAGCCAGTGACCCATTTTGCTCAAAATCATTTTCTGCAGCGCACTGAATCACTACGCCCCCCACCTCTAACACTGCCCCAATACTATAAGCCTTGTCATCATAATAACAAACTCGTTGCTGTTGACTGCCTTGTGTCACCACTACCGCAGCTTTACCGGGCGTTGAAATTACTTTATTGGCACTCGCAGACATTGAGCCAAACACTGAAGCGGCTATCAGAAAGACCTTAACAATTAGTATATTTACTCTAATCATTGATTTACCTATCATCTTTGCTCCATTCCTCGTTAATCTACCGCCAAATGGGTAAAACACTATGCGAGATTAATTTTTCCATTATAGTGTAAACGTCTATCGTAATAAGAAGCTTGTTATGCTCAGAATAATTGCACTTATTATTGGTTCCTTAACCATAACAAATGTCAGTGCTGAACCACTCGATCACTATCAAATATTGAACCATCTCGATAATTACGGAAACTTATATCTAAGAAATAAGCCTTATACATCACTTCCAACTGGCTTGGTGGTAGATGGTAATCTCAATATAGAGAACACTGCGATCACACGCCTACCCAAAGGGTTAGAAGTGAACGGCAGCCTAAAAGGCTCTAACAGCCAACTCGCTCAAGTCCCGAGCGGGGTTAAGATAAAAGGTTACGTCGACTTAATTGGCAGCCAAATCACCAGTTGGCCAAGAGGTGTAAGAGTGGGCGGCTTTATTAACCTCACCGATACTCCACTGGAAAGGCTACCGAATGGCTTTAGAGTGAAAGGCGATCTGAGCGTGATCCGCACTCCTTTAACCGAGCTACCCAACGGGATCGTGGTTGATGGTAACTTATATATAGGCGGTTCTGGGATTACAACATTCCCCGAGACCATGACAGTCAAAGGCAACATCTATCTGGGCGGCAACACCGTAACCACATGGCCAACCAATCTAGAGCTCGGTGGCGCAGTCGCTCGCTAATTCAGGCTAAAGCTCTATTGCTCTAATACGTAAATGCTCGATCGCAGCAGCAAGTAGCGATTCAGAAACAAAAAAGGAGCCCAAGGCTCCTTTTTCAATTCAATCAAGTTGCTAATCAACTAACTCTCGTTAACCAATGTTCTTCACTGGGTTCGCGTAGCTATCGATCAAGTACTGACGCGCACCTTGTGGCAGGCTCGATAGTTTAGCTTCAAACTCTTGCTTAACTACCGCTGTAATCGACTCATCTTCTTTTTCTGCTGCCAGTAAGTTTACTGGAAACAGTTTGTAGTTATCGTGGATCTGACGATCGATCTCTTCAGCAAGCGCTTCAGGGGTATCAAAATCTTGGTCGATAACCTGACCGAAGCCAACGTGAACGCGTCCTTTATTACCGATGATGCCTTGAATGATACTTTCGATATCTTCAAACTCACCCTTTTCGTAACTGCCGTTTACGTCTTTCTCGAAAAGCTCTATCGCTTTAGCCGTGTCACATGGGTCGTTCTCGTAAGAAATAGCCACAGGAACAATCTTCAATGACTTCACGTATTCAGGGAAAGCAATTTTTTGCTTACGTCCTTCAACGTGAAACATTTTCAAGATTGCTGGCTCAGTAAAATCGTTACCGTCTTTCGCACGACCTTCCTTTTGAGCGATCCAGATTGAGTTGCCTGTTTCTAGAGAGTGCTTAATGTAAGAAGACAACTGCCCTAGCGCTTTCATCATCTCACGCGGTCCTTTCAAAGAACGCTTTACGATGAAGCTCTTGTTCAAACGCATCAATTCAGTCGCACATGGCTTTTTCAACAGGTTGTCACCGATAGCGATGCGACAAGTCTGATGATTATTTTGATGCAGAGCGTAATTTACCAACGCAGGATCCATAGCAATGTCACGATGGTTTGATACAAACAGATAAGCTTGGTTCGCATCCAGTGACTCGACACCCGTGTACGTCACACCGTTAGTGGTTTTCGCTAACGTGTCGCGTAAGTACTTTTTCACTTCAATCTGAATGGATTCAACGCTAGTCAGCTTGCTCCATTTCATTTTTAAGTACACACGCAAAATCGGGCTCATTAATGCTTTGAACCAAGACGCATGGTTTGAAAAACGGTAGTGCAAGATTGCACTGATAAATTCTTCATCATTAATAAGACGGTTTAGTGCCGCTGGAATTTCATCATCGCCGTAAGGACGAATATCAACATATGGATCGGTTGGAGAGGTCATTTTTTAATTCATATAATAAAAAGCTGGCTCATTCTACGCGTTGTTTTGACTTCTCGCAGCTACAGAGCCCATACTTTTGACAAGGTCAGACCAGAAACATTGAAAATCCCCTGTTATTGTTGGCATTCTTTAAGATTAACGGTAATCTTGACGCCCCAAAATTAAGGTACTATCTATGAACTTCGCTATTGAATATACATCGGCTTACTTTTCACACTTGGTGATCACACCACGCAAGAAAGTACTTAAACATAGCCTTGTATCGGTTCAAAGTGGCTTGGTTTTGATTAAGTTAGGCAAACAAGAGTATGCCGTTGAACTAGGACAAAGCGTCTGGATTCCATACGACTGCCTAACGTCACTGACCTACTTTCCAAACACTCAGGTTAACCGTGTCGACTTTTCTGTTCGTTTGACGGATTCATTCCCAAGACAAGCGGGTTACATTACGCAAACTAACCTCTCTTCGGCACTACTAGAAAAGCTAGAGCAAACCAAAGCTCGTGCTTCCAATGCCAATAATACGGAACAAGCGTTTAAAGATATGCTTTCTGTCTTGAAGCAAGAAGTGTTGTCATTTAAACCACTGCTTTGCGAAAGTGCTCTTTCTCAGCGATTCAATCAATGGAACATTGATGATTCAAACCTGCCACAAGAGCACACTCTGGTGATGGTGATGCGAGAAGCGAAGAAACGCATGCAGTCAGGCCAAAAACGTTCACTTGTGATTGATGATCTGTTCTCAGGTAAAGAAGAAGAGTTCGAGCAACTGTGTATGCTTGTTTTTGGTGAAGATTTATAGCTTGGCGCTAAGTGAGAGCTGGTATTTAAACTAGCAAGCCAGATACTAAAAAGCCGCAAAAACTGAGTTTTTGCGGCTTTTTTAATTCTTAGTGTTTTTACATAGATAGCAATCTATCTATGTATCTGCTTGTCTAAAATGGCAACTCAACCTGCATCATTAGGTCGGCGTCACGTGAGTCATGCCAACGATAATCAAAGCGCATACGCGGCTGCCCTTCTACTTTCTCGCCAAAGCCGATGCTGAGTTGAAGACCATGATTCATCAACCACTCTTCTGTCGACATATCATACTGCTCATCTTCAAGGTCTTCTGGAAACCACATACCCAAGCCAATATAGTTTGATTCAATGCTTTGTGTCAGCAATGGCGAGTCTTTGGTTTGAAGAACCCAGTCAGACCAATAGTCTGGGGTGTTTTCGGCTTCTTCTTCACTCAATCCACTGATTTCCATCATGCGTTGGCCAAAAGACTCGATGCTCGAGGAGAAGTCTAAACAACTGCCATCTTTATCAGAAGTCAACATGATCGAATCTAAGCTAAAAAAATCGCATTCAGCATACGCAGGCACACTGCATGCTGCCATGATCATCGTCGCATGTATCGCGGACTTTAGCATAGTCTCAAATCCATTGAATTAGTAAACCTACATTATTGTATACAGACCACTATCTTGCAACGCTTTTGTAACTGACTTAGTGGTCAATTTTGCAACATCGATCCCACTTATCAATGCATTACGTATGTCTGTGCTGCGAATTTTCACTTTTTCAGGGCAAGCCATTACAGACCACCGCCCGGTAATCTCATCTGATTTATAGAAAGATGAGAACTTAAAGAAGTTATCTGGGCCAATAACAAATGTCAGTTCAGCGTCACGATGTAACTTTTGAAGCTCACTGAGCACCGCATAAGTCGTGACGCTTTCACCTGGCGTAAATAGGCTCTTTTCGATCAAAGAAAGCTCCACTTGGTCCAGTGACAGATCACTAATAAATTCGTTAACTAACTGACATCTCGTATCAAAGTCTAGCATCTCTTTTCCCCAAGCATGGGCAATACTTGGAACGAGTAGAATTTTGTCAAAGTGAGCCAACGAATCAATCACACTTTTGTGCCCTAAGCTCGGTGGATTAAACGCACTACCGAAAATGGCTATTTTTTCCATTATTAATTACTGCCTTCTCTTTCTAAGCTTGTGCAAAGAGGTTTTTAAATCGGATGATTTAGGTATGATAACACTAGATTTTTAATTTGCTTGCAGGAAAGGAATACGAATGGAACAGTTAATTCGTGACGAAATGCGCGTACTACCTTCAATTGACCCTCACTTCGAAGTGACTCGTCGTGTGGACTTTATCAAAACGAAACTTCAGCAGTCAGGCTGCAAGTCTCTGATCCTTGGTATCAGTGGCGGTGTGGATTCGACAACTTGTGGCCGCTTAGCACAGATGGCCGTTGATAGCCTAAATAAAAGCGCTGGTAGCAAAGACTACCAATTCATCGCGGTTCGCCTGCCTTACGGTGAACAAAAAGATGAAGACGAGGCGCAACTTGCTCTGTCTTTCATTCAGCCTTCTCAATCTGTTTCTGTAAATATTAAAGCGGGTGTTGATGGGCTTCACGCTGCATCTCACGTTGCTCTTGAAGGTACAGGCTTACTACCAACAGACTCAGCAAAAATCGACTTTGTGAAAGGTAATGTGAAAGCTCGCGCTCGCATGATCGCACAATACGAAATTGCAGGTTACGTTGGCGGCCTTGTAATCGGTACTGACCACTCAGCGGAAAACATTACTGGCTTCTACACCAAGCACGGTGACGGCGCATGTGATTTAGCACCGCTGTTCGGCCTGAACAAACGTCAAGTCCGTGAACTAGCAGCTACACTGGGCGCTCCAGAGCTACTGGTTAAGAAAGTACCAACTGCTGACCTAGAAGAGCTTGACCCACAGAAAGCCGATGAAGCAGCATTGAACCTTTCTTACGATCAGATCGATGACTTCCTTGAAGGCAAAGCCGTTTCTCAAGACGTATCCGATCGCTTAGTGAGTATCTACAAAGCAACACAGCACAAGCGTCAACCAATCCCAACGATCTACGATTAATTAGTTTTTGAATTAGTCTCAGAATCAAAAAGGCCGGAAGCTCATTCACGAACTTCCGGCCTTTCTATTTAGTGGTTTTCCTTTTGACCGAACGCGTCGTTAATCAACAACTTCGATATCGGTTTGAGGCACACTGCAACACGCCAGTATCTGACCCATATTGCGTTCATGTTCTTGCAATGCAGGCACATCCGGTTGGTGAACTTGCCCAGACTCAAGGGTCACTTTACAAGCGCCACAGAAACCAGCACGGCAGCTTGAAGCGATAGACACACCCGCCGACTCCGCTTGCTCTAGCAGGGTTGATTGGTTATTACCTTCAAACAGGTAGCCGTTCACACTTAACTGAAGCTGCTTCACCGCCTCTTCCGTAGACTGAGCAACACCAAACGCTTCTTGGTGGTAATGCTGAGGATTAAGCCCCATTTGAATCAGCAATTTCTTGGCATTATCCATAAAGCCATCAGGGCCACACACGAATGCTTGACGCTTGTGCAACTCTTCGATTTTGGCGACGTGAGACACGCTCAAACGTCCTGATAAACCACCCCACTCTTTCGTTGGTTGGCTTAGTGAGTAAATAACCTGTAAGCCTGGATGTTCATTGGCAATTTGATCGATCTCCGCTTGATAAGGGATATCTTCTTCGCTGCTGCATTGGTGATAGAAAACCACATCATCAATCTGGCCATGGTCGGCCAAATAACGAAGCATCGACAACATTGGCGTAATGCCGCTACCCGCAGACAAAAGCAGTAGTGGATGCTTAGGGTTTTGTTCTAAATAGAAAGCACCATCTGGGTTTTGAGCAACAAGAGTATCCCCCACTTGGAAGTGATCATTGAGCCAGTTGGAGATTTGACCATCATCCACTCGCTTTACAGAAATCGCTAAACGACCCGCACGTGAAGGACTAGAAGATAGCGTGTAACGACGAGACACTTTTTCGCCATCAATCACCATCTCAATCGGTAGATGTTGTCCTGGCTGATAGCTTGGTAATGAATGGTTCTCTTTCGCTGGCTCTAGCCAGAACGTCGTGAAGTCGCGAGCGATCTCTTCACGCTCGACGCAAGTTAAGTGCAGTGACTCAACCCAAGTATCTTCGTAGTGCTCTTTCTCTTTGGTTTCAAGTACCTCAACCACGTCACCCGCTTTCACCAGACCTTCATTTTTCGCCACAAGGTTCTGACCAAAGAAAACACCACCACGCTCGTTAGCTCTGAATGTAGAGAAGGTATTAAGAGGCTCTTTTGTTGCTCTAAATTCGCCACTCTCAACATCGACTGTCGTTAGGATACAGCGCTCACAAGGCTTCACCGCTTCGAATTCAACTTCACCAATTCGGATACGCTTCCAACCGTCTTCGGCAAAGGCTTCTGTATTTGAAACAACAAAGTTAGTACGGAACTGATCCATTGAATGGGTTTCAGGGCTGCGGCGATTGAGTTCATCTAGAGAGGCTTGGCTGATCACCAACATTGGATAGCCGTCAGCGAAACTGACATTCTGACCAAGCTTTTCTCGAACACGATTTGATTGCTCACCACAGAACAGCAGTTCTACGCGCACGCCCAACACATCACTGAACCAATCATCCGCCTCGTCGTTGGTGGTATACGCAGTGAAGCTATCTTTCCACACCGTTGCAGGCGCTTCTTGCATCTTAAAGTTTGCGTATTTCAGGCGCAGCGGCTCTTTACCTTCATAAGTAAAAATCAAACCGTCTGGCTGCAAGCTTGAAGACACCTTGACCATTTTAGGGTACTTACGCGCCGTCACCATTGATCCATCAGCCAACGCCAACATAAAACGTCTGTCGAAGGTAAGGCCCTGTTTTTCGACCCAAGCAGAAGAGAGTGCAATCCCGCCCACTGATTTAACCGGAAACACGTTGATTTGAGATAAGGAAGGAGCTTGCTCTGAAGCCTTTCGATCTATAGGTGACTGCGACATAACGATTCCAATGTTTTGTTGTTTGTCCCAATGCTAACAAATGGTTATAAATAGATAAACTGGCAGGCATTAAACACTTGATACTAAGCTAATATCTTGAGATGTTTAAATCACTGCCTTGTATACATTAAGACAGCAATGCATTAACACTCTCCATACGTTCTATAATGTGAACACGGTTATCGCATTGAACTTTCATTGAATAAAAAGGATTTATCATGAACAAACTCGTCATTATCATTTTATGTGTACTGCTTCCGCCTGTTGGTGTGTTCTTCGCTCGTGGCGCAGGTAAAGATTTGCTGATTAACATAGTCCTGACCTTCTTCTTTTGGGTACCAGGAATGATCCACGGACTCTGGGTGGCGACTCGCTAACCCGTATCCAAAAATAAATACCGAATTAAAACGCCATAAAAACAAGCTCCTAGCCCTGAAGAGTTAAAAATAGGATGAAATGAAAGTGCTTTTCCACTATCATCCTGTCGCCTAAACGTAAGCGATTGCTTTCACAGATTTCGCCGAGTTTAGGCTCCAACTACATAACACTTCAAATGGTGGGAGCCTTCAATGACACAACTTACGATTACTCGTCCTGACGACTGGCACGTTCATCTACGCGATGGCGAAGTATTAAAAGATACAGTGCGCGATATCAGCCGCTACAATGGTCGAGCGTTAATCATGCCAAACACCATCCCACCGGTAACCGATACCGAAATGGCTTTAGCTTACCGTGAACGCATCATGGCAGAGCAGCCAAGCGAGCAATTCCAGCCTCTAATGGCACTTTACCTAACAGACAACACAACACCTGAAGAAATTCGCAAAGCGAAAGAGTCTGGTGCAGTAGTGGCAGCAAAGCTTTACCCAGCGGGCGCAACAACTAACTCTGATTCAGGTGTGACGTCAGCACAAAAGATTTACCACGTGTTGGAAGCAATGCAAGAAGTGGATATGTTGCTACTGGTTCATGGTGAAGTAACCACTCACGATGTTGATATCTTCGACCGCGAGAAACAGTTCCTAGACACAGTGCTAGCTCCGATTGTGAACGACTTTCCTAACCTAAAGATTGTTCTTGAGCACATCACAACCGCTGACGCAGCAAACTTCGTTAAAAACGCGAATGACAACGTAGCGGCAACCATCACCGCTCACCACCTGCTTTACAACCGCAACCACATGTTGGTTGGCGGCATTAAGCCACACTTCTACTGCCTTCCTATTCTGAAGCGTAACACGCACCAATTAGCGCTTATCGAAGCTGCAACAAGCGGTAGCAAGAAGTTCTTCTTGGGTACAGACTCAGCACCACACGCAAAAGGTGCAAAAGAGTCAGCATGTGGTTGTGCGGGTTCTTACACAGCGCATGCTGCCGTTGAACTGTACGCAGAAGTGTTCGACTTAGAAGGTAAGATTGAGAATCTAGAAGCGTTTGCAAGCCACAACGGCCCGGACTTCTACGGTATTCCACGTAACACGGACACCATCACTCTTGTTAAAGAAGAGTGGAACGTTGCTGAAACCATGCCTTTCGGTTCAGACATCGTTGTGCCAATCCGTGGCGGCGAGACGATTGCTTGGTCTGTAAAGTAAGCGCTTATATTGCAAAATAAGAGCGTGGTGTTAATTAAACACGACCCATTAGATTAAAAAGGGGCACCATAATGATTATGGTGCCCCTTTTTCGTTTAGGGGAAAGAGGGTTCTATTAAAATCAATAATGCGCGATTACTTACCGCGAATTTTTCCAATCACAGTCCAGCCTGCAACGACGATCAGCCCAGCTAAGACACCAATAACACCGTTCAATAACGTTGGAACAACCGCTGTCGCTATCGTATGTCCACGAAAGTCCATAATAATCGGCTCAATTAAGTGATGAATCGCAGGAACGTTGTGCACCACAATACCGCCGCCAACCAAGAACATCGCGGCAGTACCGACCACAGCAAGCGTCTTCATTAATTTGGGAGCAAACGCGACTAGCCCGTTACCCAATTGAGTTTTAATGCCACTACCATTCGATGTTCGCTGCAGATAGAAGCCTAAATCATCCAACTTAACGATCCCTGCTACTAAGCCATAAACACCAATCGTCATCACAACCGCAATCAAACTCACGACAAGAATCTGAGTGACGATACTTGTACCCGTCACGGTACCCAGAGCGATCACGATGATTTCCGCAGATAATATGAAATCGGTACGAATCGCGCCTGCGACCTTCCTCTTCTCATACTCCTCTATGGATTCACCAGTACTTGTGTCCTCTCCCTTTTCAGCCTCTTGATGAGCATGAGGAAAGAGCTTCTCTAAGATTTTCTCTGCCCCTTCAAAACAAAGAAACAGACCACCAATCAAAAGCAAAGGCATGATCAGCCAAGGAATAAAGGCACTGATCAATAATGCGGCTGGCACCAAAATCAGCTTGTTTTTAAATGAGCCTTTTGCAACCGCCCAAACCACTGGGATTTCTCGTTCAGCAGAAACACCGGATACCTGCTGAGCGTTCAGCGCTAAGTCATCCCCCAACACACCGGCGGTTTTTTTCGCAGCGACCTTAGACATCAGTGCGACATCATCCAACACGGTTGCAATGTCATCCAGTAGCGTTAATAAACTTGCTCCAGCCATTTTATGGTCTCTTTTAAGGGATTAAACAATTGATAAAATGTAACACCATCAATCCACTCATCAAAGTTATGAGTCTGTAAAAAATAGAGTCACAAGTTGTGTTTTCTATTGCCGTCTCAGCTAGACAGGACTAGTCTGTCTTCATCTTTCGCGAACATAAAAGAAGAAGTATAGATGAAAAGTGAATACTCCTACCCAATCGGTGAGCCAGGACAAAAATGGCAAGAAGCAGAACGTCAAGCATGGTTCGCTCAAAGAACCGTTAAGCGTGAATACCAGCAAGAAGTCGTGCCAAAAATCCAAGCATTGGCAGACCGCTTTGACATCGAGCAATACGGCGCATTGAGCTACGATGAAGCTCGCTTCCCGCTTTTTGCAATTAAAAGCAAAAACTGGAACGCATCAAAACCAACGATCCTTGTAACGGGTGGTGTTCACGGTTACGAAACCAGTGGTGTGCATGGCGCGATCAAGTTCGCCGCAACTCAAGCAGAACAATATGCAGCGCATTTCAACATTGTTGTTGCACCTTGTGTGAGCCCTTGGGGTTACGAAGTCATCAACCGTTGGAACCCAAATGCTGTCGATCCAAACCGCTCTTTCTATGACGGTACGCCAGCAGAAGAATCAGCAAACCTACGTGCGTTAGTCGCTTCTTTACCAGAAGTCTTGGTTCACGTTGATCTACACGAAACGACAGATTCTGACGAAACAGAATTTCGACCAGCACTCGCAGCACGTGATGGTATTGAGTACATTGAAGGTATGATTCCAGACGGCTTCTACACAGTTGGCGATACTGAAAATCCACAGCCAGAATTCCAAGCGGCGGTGATTGCTTCAGTAGAAAAAGTAACGCACATTGCGCCAGCAGATGCAGACGGCAAGATCATTGGTTCTGAAGTTACCCAACATGGTGTGATTAACTACCCAATGAAGAAGCTTGGCTTATGTGGCGGTGTGACTGACTGTAAGTACGGTACAACCACAGAGGTTTACCCGGACAGCGATAAAGTGACAGACGAAGAGTGTAATGACGCTCAGGTTGCAGCGGTAGTCGGTGCTTTGGATTACGTTATTCAGCACGAACTGAACGCGTAAGCTATTAGCTAAAGCTGCTCCCTAAAACTAAAAAGAGCCATAAGTGACGATTCACTTGTGGCTCTTTTTTTGTCTTTTCTACTTGTCTTTGATTTCTTCTTGGGCATAAAAAAGCTCCCTTGCACATAGTACAAGAGAGCTTTGAAATAACACTGAAAAAGGAGTAATTAGCGAACTATATACTCCCCATACTCGATTACTTTATTTAGCGGTTTCACTAACGTTTTCTTGTCCTTTATCTACTTCAGTCAGTAGACCTTTCAACAAGCTAAAACAGCCAATAAGAAGAATGATCGTAAACGGCAGTGCAGCAATGATCGTTATCGATTGCAGTGCTTGGATAGATTGAGTACCACCAATCCACAGCATTACCATTGCAATAGCGCCTGAGATAACCGCCCAAACCACTTTCTGTTTCACTGGCACTTCTAGTTTACCACCCGCCGTCATGCCATCGATAACGATAGAACCTGAGTCTAGCGTAGTCACGAAGAATACGATGATCAGTGCTACAGCGATAACAGATAGAATGCTACCAAACGGGTATGCGTCTAGCATGTAGAACAAGCTTAGAGATACGTCTGTGATGCCTTGGTCGAGGCCAAGTTGCCCCACATGACTGATCACTTGCTCGATAGCCACGCCACCAAAGATAGACATCCAAGCCGATGTTACCAATGTTGGGATAATCAGTACGCAAAGTAGGAATTCACGCACCGTACGGCCTTTAGAAATACGCGCTACGAACATACCGAAGAATGGTGCATACGCAACCCACCATGCCCAGTAGAACACAGTCCAACCATGTAGCCATGTTGTATCTTCTCGACCAGAACTTTGGCTCAATGCAACGATGTTTTTCACATAACCCGTTACCGCAGTCGCCACAGAATCAAGCACAGTTGTGAAGTTCAGAACAGCGATAAGGCCAAGGAATACGAACGCAATAACCATGTTCAAGTTACTAAGGAACTTAACACCACCGTCCATACCACGTAGAACAGAGATGATCGCTAAGCCCATGATCAGAACGATGATAGATTGCTGAAGGAAGATGTTGTTCTCCAAGCCAAACACGTGGCTGATACCACTTGCTGCTTGTGTACCACCTAAGCCTAATGAGGTCGCAAGACCAAACAACGTAACCAGTACAGTAAGTACGTCGATCACATCACCGGTTTTGCCCCATACTCGTTCACCCAGAATTGGGTAGAACACGGAACGCATTGATAGCGGTAAGCCTTTGTTGTAAACAAAATACGCAAGGCAAAGTGCCGTCATGCCATAGATAGCCCAAGCATGGAAACCCCAGTGGAATACGGTCGCACCCAGTGCCAATTCACGGCCAGCTTCTGTGAAAGGTTCTGCATCGAGTGGCGTTCCGAACCAGTTGGTGAAGAACGCCGTTGGCTCTGCAACACCCCAGAAAATAAGTCCAATACCCATGCCTGCTGCGAATAGCATCGCAATCCAAGATGACATTGAATAATCCGCAGTCGCGTCTTCGCCACCTAAGCGAACTTTACCCAAAGGTGAGAATGCAAGAATAACGGCAAAAACTAACATGATGTTGGCTCCCCACATAAAGAGGAAGTCAAACTTAGATAAAACAGCACCCTTGATAGAATCAATCGCAGCTTTGGCATCTGCAGGAGGAAGAGCAAGAAGAGTGACGATAAAGAGAAGAGATAAGCCTACTGAGGCTACGAAGACTGTGTTATGGACATCCATGCCCCATTTACTGACGTTATCTTGACCAACTTGATAGTCAGTAGAATCAATACTGTATTTTTTTGATTTAAAACTCATAAATTATGATGTTCGCATATCCGAATCAACGAATATAAGGACGCTCTCCATATCCAACTACTACTTGATTGGCTCGCCATTTCACAAAAATAAAACGTGATAAAAACCACCGAGCAAGGTGATAAATGGACTTACTGGCTCAATCCCAAGGCGCACATTATAGCACAGCTCAAAGCATTTTGACTGAGTTTTAGCTCAATAGTCACCCAAACCACCGTTGATAGTGATAGTTAACCCAATAAAAACAGAATAAAATAAAAGAATAAAAACGTTCAAATACAACAATTTAAATTAAAATGACGAACCGTAAAATTACATCCAAACTTTTTGCAGATAATTTTAATAATCAGCCAATTTACTTATAGCTCTAATAAAAAAGCCCCGCTATAGGGGCGGGGAAAGTTACCAAAGGTAAAAGAGAAATCAGTGTTCAAATGTCAGTGCTGCGTCTCACAGATCAGCACTGCACATTTCAAAGACAGTACGTTAGATTGCGAAGCAAAAACCGAGGTTATAGTCTTCACCATTTTTCGCCGTGAACTCTTTGTCTTCACTTGATGCATTCGGGCGGCCACTTTCATCGCCTTTTACTAAGCTCACCCAGTGACGGATGCCAGAAGAACGGCTCGCCTCAGTTTGACCAAACGTGGTGCATGTCTCTAATTGGATATCTTGAATATCAACCAACTCCAGGCGGCCTGTGCCTTTACGAGCGCCGATTGTCACTTCAACGTGCGTACCGCTTTCATCACGGAATAGGATTGCTGAAGGCTTAGATTTATCACCTGTGTAAGCCACAAAGTGTTTAGCGCGTTTCAGTCCAGTATGTTCGCCATTCTTGAAGTAAACCTGAACGTGTCGGTAATCGATCTCGTAGCTCACTACATCTTCATGTGAACCCGTCTCTAGAGGAAATAGAGTATCAAGCAACTGTTTCGCCATTTTTTGTTTTTCGAGTTGCTTGTCTGCTTTCACCATTTCGACGGCAAAGACAGCTTCAGCAATAAATGTTGAATGGTTTCTGTGAAGTTCTGTTTTGTCTAGTGTCAGCATATTCATAGTCTATCCCTCGTACGGCTTTAAATTTCATTTAGGTCAAACATCCCAATAGACCCTTTTCAAAATTGTTCTTTACTGTGTGGTTTCCATGTTTTTCATACTACTTGTATTTTTGAAACAATTTCACAACAAAAATTACACACTGTGAATTTTACTAAATCGCTTTTTTACACAAACCGGTATTTCGAGCCCCCAGCCCTTTATTTAACTGGGTTGAGGGTTCCGTAGAAACGCATTTACGTGTTGTTTGAATTTGTGTAATAACCCACCCCAACCAACTTATTGTCGATAACTCGATAGTAAGTGTGCTTAGTTTCCACTTTGCTCGACAGCGGGTTTAACCATCGATAGGTGTAAACACCTCGACCATTTTCTTTGGCTAGGTTTAACATCTCAGTGAGAATCGGCTTATCGTCAGGACTTAGAATTTCGTTGTGTGAACGCCCAACAAGCTCAGGAGACACGCCATGCGCGAGCAGCTTTCCTGAACTCATATCCATCACAAACACATACAAGTCCCCTTCTACAAAACTACCTTCGGTATCATTAAATTCAGTAATGCTGTCTTGCTCAGACTCCACTATTGCGGTCATGGCTCTCGCCAATAATCGCTTAGCTTCTGCAGCACTGGAACGTTCTGGGTAATACCCCACGGCCACGATCACATCACCAACACGCTCGAAAAACGTGGTTTTAGGTTCGCCCATTCGGTCAGTCGGATTGGTCCAGTGGTACTTCACCTGACCAAAACCCTTGTGTACCGCTTTGGTGATCATTTCACGGAAAAAAGGATTGCCGTAAACGTCTTGCGTGTCCAACACACTGTCGCCCACCAGCACCATCGAAGATCCGCCACTGGCAAGGAATTGGCCATCGATGCCCAAAGCAAACACATATAGCTCCCCATCGATATATTCAGGGTCACTCATAAAGTCTTTAACGCTTTCATCGCCATCCTTTTGAACATGGACCACCGCTTTAGCAAGGAGAGTTTTGGCTCTTCTCTCAGCCTCGCTCACCACATGGGGCTCAGAAATATCGAGCACATTAACTGGCTCGTTTTCTTTTGCTGTTTCTGAATGTTCGGCACGTAGTCCAATGCCACTGATCACTGCAAATACGGCACAACCAATAAGGATAATTCTTGATATATTCATAGTAACTTCTCCTAATAGCCCACTAAGGACGGTAGCCAAAGCGTAATTTGCGGGAAGAAAGCGATAACGAAAACGCCAATGACGGATGCAAGCACGAAGGGATGGATCTTCGCGGTGATCTGTTCGACCGTGGCTCCGCCTATCCCCGAGGCGACAAAGATATTTTCACCGAGCGGCGGTGTAGCAAAACCTATCGATAACGTACACACCACCACAATACCTACGTGGGTTGGATCTGCGCCTAGCATGTACATGATTGGCAGCAAGACCGGTACGATAATCATGATCGCGGCTAACGTTTCCATGAACATGCCAACAAAAAGCAGTAACACAATAGTCAGTGCCCACACCATGTACATGTTGTCAGTGAAACCTAGCAATGACTCCGCCACCACAACTGGAATTTTTTGTTCGATTAGCAAGCGACCAAATACGGTTGCCGCGAATAGAATCAGCAACACACGTCCAGTGATCCATGTCGTTGTCGACAATGATTTAATCGTGCTTTTGAACGATAACTCTCGGTGAATAAACACCCCGACAAACAGTGAATAGAAGATAGCCACAACCGCTGATTCTGTTGGTGTGAACATGCCACTGTAGATGCCCCCGAGAATCAAAAACGGAGCCAGTATCGACCAAATACCACGGCGCAAAGAGTGTCTTACTTCGCCAAATGACCAGTTTTCAGTCAGCCCTTTGTAACCTTCACGTTTAGCAATAAAGTAGTTAGTGACCACTAGCGTCGACGCCATAATGAAACCCGGCACAACCCCAGCAACAAACAGTTTTGGAATAGATAAAGAGGCAAACTGTCCGTGTTGAGCAATGGCCTCTGGCGGTGCCATTAATCCCATCGCAGAAATGCCGAAAATAACTAGCGGGATGGATGGCGGAATAATGATACCCAATCCCCCTGAAGCGGCAGTCACCGCAGAGGCGTAGCTCTTATCGTAATCTCGCTTAACCATTGCTGGTACCATCAACATACCAACCGCAGCGGTCGTGGCTGGGCCTGAACCCGATATAGCTCCAAAGAAAAGGCAGGCCATTACCGTTGCAGCGCCAAGGCCACCCGTCACGGGTCCGGCTAAGCTCTCTGCAATATCCACCAGACGTTTGGAGATACCCGCCGCCTCCATTAATGCGCCAGCAAGAACAAAGGCCGGCAGCGCCATTAACGGGAAGTTACCCACCGAAGTAAACGCGATTTGTACTAAAGCGATGGGATTTTTGTCGAGCAACATATAGGCCGCCATTGAAGCGCCGGCCAGTGATACTGTGATTGGTGCACCCAGAATTAACAGGGTTAAGAAGCCACCAAATAAAATTAGAGTTAAATAGGATTCCATTATTACATCTCTCTATTACGGCTATTCTCTGTGACGACTACTGTGATGACTTTTGTGCCGTCATTTTTCGCAGTTCTTTGACTTCTGGATCTTCGTTCTTAGCGCCTTTGAACAAACGCTCATAGTTGTTCCAAATAATTCGAATCATCATCAACGAAAACGCGATAGGCAAAATCATATAGAAGTACTTCATTGGGATGCCTGTCGTTTGAGATTTCCAGAACAGGTTCATTTTGTTGAACACGAAATCGTAACTGAGATAGACAAAGTAACCGTTGAACAGCAACCATAAGAAGTCAGCGATGGTTTCACAGACGGTCTGAACAATCGGAGGGAAGAACTTGAAGTGAAAGCTGACTCGGTTATGTGCCGACATTTTGGCCGCCACAACGGCGCCTAGATAGGCAAACCAAACGAACATGTAAGTCGCAACTTCATCACCCCAAGGTATGGAGTAATCGAAAAGCTGACGAGTAAGGATTTGTGTGAACAGTAATAAGACAAAGCTTGCTAGCAACAGACAACAGGTATATTCCTCGATGTTGTTAAGATGCTTTTTTATAGTTTTAGCGACTGACATATAACCTCCAATGTTGATTTCCACATGACAACCAGTCGCTCGCGGTACTGAGCAGATCAGGTACTAAACAGATCAACGAGTAAAGCCATGTAAATGCCCTATCTCACTGTTCTATCGCTAGGTGATTAAGTAGCGGAGAACAGCAGATAGGGCGTATCTAATCGTTACTTTCTACCTAGTAACTCAAGAACGTCGTCTAGCTTGTCTTTACCACCAATGCTTGAATAGAACTTAGGCCAAACTGATTTCGTTACCTTGCTAATCCACTCTTTCTCATTGTCTGCTGGGTCTGTGAATACCATGCCTTTTGCTTGTAGCTCTTCACGGATCTTGTTTTCAGTATTCTCTAAATAAGCAAAGCTGTGCTCTGTTGCTTCCTGACCCACTTCAAGAATGATCTTTTGCATCTCAGGTGTCTGTTGTTGGAAGACCGTTTCACTGACGATTAACGGCTCAAGTGAGAAGATGTAACGGAGGTTTGTTACGTACTTTTGTACTTCATTGAATTTCATCGCATGAACAGTGATGTATGGGTTGTCTTGACCATCAACCACACCTTGCTGCAGGCCAGTAAATGTCTCTGACCATGCCATTGGTGTTGGGTTTACACCCCATGCTTGGTACGAAGCAATCATAATTTCGTTACGCGGAACACGAATCACTAGTCCTTTCAGATCCGCTGGTGAAGCGACGGATTTTTTAGAGTTAGTCAGAACCCTAAAGCCAGAATAAGCCCAACCTACGATACGAACGCCTGCATCACGAATCGTGTTATCGACAAGATCTTGGCCCACTTGGCCTTGAGTTAATAGCACCGCTTCTTCTGCACTTTGAATGACGTAAGGCATGGTCAGTAGACCAACCGTAGGAGAGAAAGGCGTCACGTTGTTGATCGCCAATACAGAGAAGTCGAGAAGGCCGATTGCAGCATCGTTGACGGTGTCTTGCTCATTGCCTAATTGACCATTCGGGAACAGATCGATTTTCACCTTACCGTCTGTTTTTTTCTCCATCAGTTCAGAAAACGATGTCGCCAATTCCCACTGCGTGCCACCAGCAGCATCGCCGATAGCCATTTTAAAATTCGCTGCTGCCGCAGTATGAGATAACACCGCTGTTGCTACAATGGTGACACCAGCAATAATTTTATTTTTAATAAATTTCATAGTCTTAACCTTTCCTATCGTACAGACTTCCTGCCTGTACTTTGCTCACAAGGTGACCTGGTACAACTTTCCCGGTCGTAGTTCTATTTCCCTATTTTGGAAACAATGTTCGAGTCGCGATTACAGCTTTTCATCCTTTAACGAATACCACTGATAAAGGAACCGCTGCCCCATTCTGCGAAACGGTGCAAACATCTCTGATTCCACCACTTCCCTCACGTTGGGGAACGGAAGTTTTGATTCAAATATTGGCAAGTCCAACTTGTGGCCTTCACCTGCGATCCACTGAGCGAGGCGCTTACCTGCTTGAGCGGAATACATCACGCCATTACCGCCATAACCCAGCGCGTAAAAGATGGATTGCTTTGGATTAGGCTGATAGATTCTCGGCATCATGTCGTGGCTAACATCCACCCAGCCCCACCATGAGTAGTCAATTTTGATTTGATCGAGAGACGGAAATTTTCGAGTTAAATCCGCTCTCAACATATCTTCGTATTTCTTTTCAGGTGCGCTCTTGCCACTGATGGCACTGCGCGTACCTATCTGCACTCGGTTATCCGGTAACAGACGGTAGTAATGGCGCAGGATTCGGGTATCTGTAATCACCTGATTGGTTTTGAAGTTACACGCGGCAATTTCGTCTTGAGTGAGCGGACGTGTCACCATCGAGTTAGAAAGTACCGGCAACAAGCGATTCTTAAGTTCTGAATGCAAGCCTTGGCTGGTGTATCCACCGGTACAAACCCCAACAGAACGTGCCTTCACAACACCGCCGGGCGTTTTCAAGTAGTGCACACCGTTGCGTGTTTCCCACCCCATTACAGGGCTTGCTGGATGCACTTTTACACCGAGTGCTCTCGCCTTTCTTAGATAGCCAAACGCCAGTTTCCCTGCATGAATACCAATCCCTTCTGGCTCATGCATTGCGCCTGCCGCTTCTTGGTCACCAACGTAATCACGCTTTACGGTTTCCGCATCTAAGATCTGCGCATCGTAATCGAACGTGTCACGCAGCAACTTGGCTTCTTTCTCCAGTGTTGCCATCACTTTTGGACGGTGAGCGACATATAAATGGCCGCCCGGTTGTGGGTCACAATCAATGTCTCTGATTAGAGACTTAAAGGTGTTCATGCCATCGACGCATTCGCGGTGCATTTTCAGCGCGGTTTCTAGTCCCCAGCGTTCAATCCACTGAGAACGCTTCAAACGCCCTTACGCACACTGAGCCTGACCACCATTTCGGGTACTGCAGCCCCAACTCATACGGTTAGCTTCAATCACAGTCGCTTTAATGCCGTACATTTCAGCAAGGTGTATCGCGGTACTTAGGCCTGTGTAACCTGAACCGATTATCGCCACATCAACATCCATATCCGATGTAATTGGACCATCATCTTCAGGTGGCGCGCCTGCCGTATCTACCCAGTAGGTTGGTGCGTATTCCTTACCATGACCTGGGCTCTTGTCTTTAAGTGGATCGTATTTTGGATCGTATTTATCTCTTGCTTGGGTACTTTCTTTTGCTTGGGTGCTTTTCACCTTTGGCGGCACATCGGCTGCCGGTTGTTCCATTACTAAACTCATAATTCGACTCTCCTAGTCATAACACGTGAACGGGTTGCGATTTCGTGTCTAGCTCTTGGGAGTATTGCTGGGAGTTAAAAGAGGTCGTGTTTTACGGAAGGCATTTTTTACGCTGATTTTTCCATCTTTCAGGGTAAACACATCAACCATACGAGCTTCGATGACGCTGCCATCCGGGTTCGTCGCAGAAAACGTTGATTCACTCACAGCACGGTCACCGCATACAAAGTGGACAGGGTCGCTCCAAGCCGCATCTGGAAAGTTCTGCCAAACCAATTCAAAGCTATTTCGAACCGCTTCGTACCCTTCGATAGTGTTTCCAAGCAAGCCTTCTCCTGCCACCGTGTGGAATACACAGTCTTCTGTCATGAAAGACATGAGTGCTTCAATATCATGGTTATTCCACGCCTCACTGAAAGACTGTAAAAAGGCGGTATCGACTTGGTTTTCCAGCACGAATGTCGCCGCATTGGTTTGCATATTCATATTCCAGAATCCTTTATGTTTTCGTTATTGGTTTAAATTTCAGTAGCTTTGCGCCACTTTTTTATTAGAGTGTTTAAACTAGATCTGTGAAAATTTAACAACTTGATAACAAGGCTCATCACTCTAACTTCGAGTTAGGTTATAAACAATCTCTAAGCTCACAGATTTCATCTTTTTATAAATTAATTAGTGTTATAATTTTATTTAATCAACTTTTCACTGACGACATAAGAGGTATAATTAAATTAGAACGTGTTAGCCTTTAGTCGAAATCAAAGTCTTGATGATACTTTCGACCATACTGTTCAAGTTGACGATCATGAGTATTAACTTGCAATTCAATATTGCCGTCACCTTTATTTATGACTTGGTTGTTATCTGCATGTGCTTCATTTTTTAAATCCGTTAGTTTCTCTTCGACATACTCTGTCGGTTCATTTAAAACATTCATGGATATTAACTCCTTTATCAGGTTTACTTTCACTGATGGAAGAATATGAACGGACACTAGACCGTTTGAATATTCTTTCTCATCGTACAAAGGCTGAATGGCATCATTGCCACCTTCCTTAAATGGGTGAATGGAATACCACTTGTCCTTGCGTGGCTCTTGCTGATCGCAATCCGCCACATTAAATATCTGAGTTTTGTTGAGATCACACGGCGAGCTAAAAACAATAACCTGCTGATAATCAATAGCTTTAATTATATTTATGCAGTCTTTACTTTGGCTGTGACACACCGACCAAAGCGCATTTAACAGGTTATCGGTCCATTCCAGTAAACGGGTGGGAAAGCCCTGCTTCTTGGCTAAACACATCAATAACCAGTCATTTATGTCGTGTGAGCTCAGCGAGTGACCACCGTAAACTCTCACAGTTGAAAGCAACTCTTGTTCGACACGGCGTATGTTCTTACGATTGGAACGGCCTAAACTTGGCATTAGATTATTATTTTCATAATCACACACGTTATACATCAAACCACGTTGGTCACTGCATTCATTCATTAATGAATCAATTATCTTATACAGTTCTTCGAGCGTGCTGATATAACGTTTATTGTTCATACTTGGTTCCAACCACTCGACAATATAAATAACTAAATTAAAATTTATTCGTTAAAAACTGACATGTAATGAAATACACATACTAAAGTCTAAGAACTCTATCGACTTATCGATAATTACTATTTAAAAGTTACTCATAATAATTATTAATAAGTCTCTATTACTGAAACCGCGCACCTATTCATCTTGGTTATTTCATTAGGGCTCTAATATTTATAGCGAAATAATAGAAATATATGACCCAATACTTAGATATCAGTACTATTAAGAATCTTTGAAAACAACTCGGTCGTTGAGTCATTCTGTTTGATCATCCAATTTGAAATTAATGGCTAGTGTTAGAGCTTAATTTGTTTTCCCGACCACATTCTCGATAACTCTTTATCTAGCATTCACGAGACTGTTTTGGTCGGGCAAACTTCCTATGACTTATACGTAGTCTTTGTACTTATCTAGGAAACGAACCGGTGTTGATAGTGCATCTCGGCGGAACGGGTCGCCCAATTCCTGAGTACACATGATTTCAATGATGGTTGTTTTGCCTTCGTTCATCTGCATGTCGATGGCTTTTTGCAAGGTTGGACCTACATCTTCTAGCTTATCAACCGTGATACCTTCAGCACCCATTGCTCGTGCAATCTCTGCAAAGCTTTGGTTTTCAAGTTCACCGGCAACAAAGCGTCGGTTGTAGAAGTCGACTTGGTTCTTCTTCTCTGCACCCCATTGACGGTTGTGGAATACCACAGCTGTCACTGGAATGTTATGGCGAACACATGTCATGGTTTCCATCAGGCTCATGCCCCACGCACCGTCGCCTGCATATGAAATAGCGGGACGATGAGGTGCCGCAGCTTTCGCACCAATGATGGTCGGGAATGCGTAACCACAGTTACCGAAACTCATTGCAGCAAAGAAGCTGCGTGGTTTTTCAAAGCGTAAGTAGCTGTTTGCCACTGAGTTGATGTTACCGATATCCGTCGAGACCATAACGTCTTCAGGCATCGCTTTTTCTAGCTCACGCAGTACTTGGCGTGGGTGTAGGTATTCACCACCAGAGAACGGAGTCTCGTGTGAGTTTTCCTCAATCATATCTAAGCTGAACGAGTCACGTTCGTGTGTCCACTCATCAAGCTCTTTTTCCCAAAGTGCTTTTTCTGTAGCGACGGTATCTTGGCGAGCGCCTTTGTTGTCATCACACAACAGTGCACGACCTTCCAACCTTTCAGATAGAGCAACCGCTGCTGCTTTTGCATCACCACAGATACCAACCGAAATCTTCTTAACCAGACCAAGCATCTTGTTGTCTGCATCAATCTGAATGATTTTCGCGTTCTTCGGCCAGTAGTCCATGCCATGTTGAGGCAAGGTACCAAATGGACCAAGACGTGTACCCAAAGCGATAACCACATCCGCTTGAGCCATCAATTTCATTGCTGCTTTCGAACCTTGGTAGCCTAAAGGACCACACCATAATGGGTGACTCGCAGGGAAAGAGTCATTGTGTAGGTAGCTGTTCACTACAGGTGCACCTAGTCTTTCTGCTAATGCCGCACACTCTTGAACTGCATCAGCCATTACCACACCGCCACCGGAAATGATGACTGGGAATTTCGCTTCAGCAATCAGGTCAGCTGCTTCATTCAGAGACTTCTCACCACCCGGGCCACGATCTAAACGCGCGGGTTTAGGGATCTCGGTTTGAGTTTCACCGTAGAAGTAGTCACGAGGAATATTTAGCTGAGTTGGACCCATTTCGCTCATCGCACGGTCGAAGCATCGGCCTGTGTATTCCGCCATACGATCTGGGTGCGTTACGTGTCCTTGATACTTAGTGAACTCTTGGAACATTGGAAGCTGGTTACATTCTTGGAAACCACCTAAGCCCATTGTTTTAGTGCCTGTCTCTGGCGTCACAATTACGACCGGGCTATGTGCCCAGAACGCAGCTGCAATTGCTGTTACACAGTTACTGATACCCGGGCCATTTTGCCCGATGACTACACCGTGGCGACCCGATACACGGGAGTAACCATCTGCCATGTGGGCAGCGCCTTGCTCGTGTACTACTGGGACCAATCGAATGCCAGCAGGAGCAAAGATATCCATTGCGTCCATAAATGCCGACCCCATGATGCCGAACATGTCGGTAACATCATTAGCAACCATAGTTTCAACGAACGCTTCTGATGGTGTCATTGTTACTGTGCCGGAAACAACCGTACGTTTTTCTTGCTCACTCATTCTTCCATTCTCCTTGAGTTAACCAAAATTTCATTTTTCGGAATGAATTGTCTCTTTTTCGAATTCATTTTCACCTTAATAGTAGATTTTTTGCGCGTCAACTTTTTATATTAAATTGGAACAATTCATTCTAATTAATAAAACTGGATCACATTATTGATAGTTTTTCGTACAAAAAGTGCCGTTAACTTAGAGTGAGCTGTTAATAATCGATGACATATCGCCCATCGCGGCAGTCATGGAAGCTATTAAGAGGGAAGAAAAATGAATGATGCGGAATTGATACCAACACAACCAATAAGTGTGAGAGAGTGTTTTGGCATCGACAGCAACCTAACCGTATTGGCGTTTGAACATGCGGGAGAGTATGTACCGAAGATCGAGCCTAACTACTGTTTTGATCCTGAAGTCACGCTAGCGATATTGGCGGGTTTCACCTCTAATCGCCGCACGTTGATACAAGGCACACACGGAACTGGCAAGTCTTCTCATATAGAGCAAGTGGCAGCACGATTAAATTGGCCATGCTTGAGGATCAACCTAGATGGACACTTAAGCCGATTGGATTTCATTGGCAAAGATAGCATCGTCATTAAAGATGGAATGCAGGTAACGGAGTTTAAGGAAGGCATTCTTCCACAAAGCATTCAGCAACCCATCGCATTAGTATTGGACGAATACGATGCGGGCCGACCTGATGTGATGTTTGTGATTCAGCAACTGCTAGAGCAAGACGGCAAATACACCTCTTTAGAGCAAAACCGAGTGATCACGCCTCACCCTTCTTTCCGCCTATTTGCTACCTGTAACACACTTGGTTTGGGTAATTTCTCGGGTTTGTATTCCGGTACTCAAGTGCTTAACCATAGCCAGCTTGACCGATGGAACATCATCGCCACGCTTAACTATTTAGACCCACAACATGAAACTAAGATCGTGTTATCCAAGCGCCCTGAGCTAAACAATGAAAGTGGTCATCAGTTAGTCGAAAAAATGATCGCCACCGCCGGTTTAACGCGAAATGGTTTTAGAGCGGGCGATCTGTCGACGGTAATGTCTCCGAGAACCGTGATCACATGGGCTGAAAACATTCGAATATTCGATAACGTAGCGACTGCATTTAGGCTTTCATTCCTCAACCGTTGTGAAGATGAAGAGAAAGAGCTGGTGAGCGAATATTACTTCCGCTGCTTTGGTGAGGCGCTAGAAACGCCTACTCAGAGTTATGCGCAGTCGGAGTCGTAAACCATGGCCAATGTTTCTTCTCAGAAGAAAAAGATCCTCGACCTTGGTGTGTCTGTCGCTAGAGCGATCAGTGGTGAATTGAACCTGAATTATCGGGGAGAGCGTCTCTATAACGGCAACGTCCCCTGCTATTATCAGTCGGCACACACCAACGATCTCACCTTTGTGTCTCGCCATGAGCTGACAAACAGCAAGCTCTCAATGCAAGGCAAGATCGATTCATCGGCGCTGCGAATGCTGCTTTCCGACGCTGAACTTCACTACTCACTGCGACCGAAAAACGAAGTCGAACGTCTGTTATATGATTTTTGCGAACAGGTACGAATCGAGTCACAAGTCCCGTCTTACCTAAAAGGCGTGACTAAGAGCATTCAGTTCAACTTTGCGTATTGGAGCGATCAGTACCATCAAAATGGCTTTACTGAATCACGAATTGGGATGTTACTGTTCACGCTGATGCAGGTCATCCACACCCGCTTAACCGGTGTTCCAGTTTCAGAGCCGATTGTTGAAACCATTGAATCAACTCGTGCGGGCATCGTACCTATTTTCGGAAGCAGCCTAAAGCGCTTAAAGGAACATCGAGCCGACCAGCTACAGTTTGCTCACTGCGCCAATGAACTGGCCTCTTTAGCGCAAGAACTCATCAACCAAGAACAAGAGAGTAATAACTCTCCGACACCTACGGTTGAAGAAGACATCAAGATCCTCGCGCAGCTGGCTCTTATCGTTGATGGCGACATTCAAGATGAAGAGGTCGATACCGACATCACAGGTAACAGCAAGGTGTTCGAATTGTCGGGCGCCAATTATCAGGTCTTTAATTCAGAATTTGATCAAGTCATCGCGGCAGACAAACTCGTCAGGCGCGCCCTATTACTCGAACTGAGACAAAGGCTCACCGATGACATCATGGCGAGACAAGTCAACACTCGCCGTTTAGCCGCGATGCTCACTCGCTTTGTTGCCACACCACAGAAGAATCGACGTCAGGACCATTTAGAAGAAGGCACTGTTAACGCCACCACCATCACCAAGCTCATCACTTCGCCATTGGATCGTGCTGTCTTTTATCAGCCAGAGATTGGCGTATCCCATCAATGTGCCATCACGTTTTTGATGGACTGCTCGGGCTCAATGCAAAAACACAGTCACAAACTGAGTCTACTGATGGATACGATTCTCAAATCGGTTGGGCTAGCCAATATCCCTTTTGAAATTATCGGCTTCACCACTAATAACTGGAATGGTGGCAAGGTTTATCGACAGTGGCTCAAGCAAGGTCAACCGAAACACCCAGGTCGTTTAAACGAAGTTCGACATATCGTGTTTAAGAATTTTGATGCGCATTGGAGACGCTCTCGCCTTGGCATTGCTAGCCTTCGCAAAGCCGACATATTTAAAGAAGGGATTGATGGCGAAGCGGTTCAGTTCGCTAGCCAACGCTTGCAACAGCATAGCGCACAGCGAAAGGTGTTGATTGTATTCTCAGACGGCTGCCCGATGGATACCGCCACCAGCACTGCCAACGATCAGTTCTATTTGGACAACCATCTCAAACAAGTGATTGAGCGCGAGTCGGCCAAAAACAGTATCGAAATTCATGGCGTGGGAATGGGCGTCGATTTAAGCCCGTACTACCGCAGTAACATCACTTTAGATGTCCAGGAGAGTTGCTTGTTTGGGTTATCTAGGAGCATCTTTGAGATATTGAAGCGTTAAGAGATGTAAACCGTGAGCAGTGACGTACCGGCTAGCAAACCGCTAGCCTCCTTTGTCGAAAGTGGTTTTACGAAGAGCCAAACAACGACCATGCAGAGACAGCCATCAAATACCCACCAATCAACATCAACACCATAAATACCAGCTTTCTGAGTTGGTCATTCGAAAGCGGTGGGGGAAAGCGCCGAGCAAACATAGTAACAAGCGCTACCAAGGGAACAGCAATAGCGGATAACCACAATATGCTCGCTTCCATGTCACCTGCTGCGTAGACATTGACGGTACGGGACATCGACGTACAAGCGAACACCATCAGCAATGTACTTCGTACCAGATCGAGTGTAAAAGGCTGCCGATAAAGGTGATAAACAATCGGTGGCCCCGCCATCCCAAACAACCCGCCCGCTAAACCAGAACTAAAGCCAGACACCAAGAAGGATACCGTGGCCGAGCGGTCTTTTCTGGTTTTAGGTTTGAACATAAAGCTCAGACCTGCGAATAACACCATTGCCCCCAATAGCCCTCGCAGGATATGCGTCGCCGACTCACTCAACTCGTCCAGTAAAAACACTCCCAACGACACGCCGGGGATAATACCGATCACTAACACCACCAGAATTTTGAGTTCCCCAAGCAGAGGCTTGCCCATCAACGCGACCACACAATTAAACAAGGTCACAATGCTAACCACGGCAGCAATTACGGGCAACGAAACCAAATTAAGGCTGACCGTTAGACCAATCACGATAATGCCAAGCCCAAACCCTGTGACGGTTTGGAAATAGGTACCGACCGCAATGGTGGCAAGAATGGCGAGTAAAACAGGTAACTCCATTAGCAATCCTAATTAGGTGTTTTTACTTAGTGTGAGTGCGGGCTTTAAGTTTGAGCCTAGTACCTAAACTCAAATTCCGATTCAGCTCTTTCTTTAGCTTTTTGATCTTCTGTAGCGTTTTGATCTTCTGGAGCTTCTTGAGCATCAGCGTCAACATCCGTCGTTGCATTTGCAGTTTTGCCTTGTTGTGCTTGCACAGCAGTCACCGCGATTACATTAAAGATATCTTCGGCACTACAACCTCTGGATAGGTCATTGGCTGGTTGATTCAACCCTTGCAACAAAGGACCAATCGCGACCGCGCCTCCTAGCCTTTCAGCAAGCTTGTAACCGATATTGCCAGCTTCTAAGTTTGGGAATATCAGCACGTTAGATTCTCCTTTAACCTCGGAATCGGGCAACTTTTTCGCCGCAATTTCAGTGACAATCGCCGCGTCGAGTTGAACATCCTGATCAACCGCAATTCCGGGGCAACGTTGCTTCACTAACTGGGCGGCATTACGCACCTTATCGACCGATTCATGCTTGGCACTGCCATTGGTAGAAAACGACAGCATTGCCACTTTAGGTTCTTCCATTAACAGCGTTTGAGCACTATTTGATGCGGCCACTGCTATCGATGCAAGCTCGGTTTCATTGGGGTTAATCACCAAACCACAATCACTGAAAATCATGCCACCTTTGAGATTGTGGAAAGGCTCGCACAACATCATTAAAAAGAAGCTCGATACCAACTCGCTGTCTGGTGCTGGCCCAATGATCTGCAGCGCAGCTCGCACCACATCTGACGTGGTATAAACCGCGCCATTAACCGTGCCGTCGACCAGCCCTTCTCTCACCATCAAATTGGCAAAAATCAGTGGGTCTGTAACCTTCTCCAATGCATCTTGATAAGTCATGCCTTTGGCTTTTCTGAGCTCATACAGACGTTCAGCCAACACGGCTTTAAGTGCCGATGTTTGTGGTGAAACAATATGAATGCCCGCGAGGTTAATATGATGCAACTGAGCGGCTTCGATAATCGCCTTTTCATCCCCTATTAGCGTGATATAAGCGAGTTGTTTATCTATCGCTAATCGTGCCGCTTTGAGTACACGAGGATCTTCAGCTTCGCTCAAAACCACACGCTTACGATCTAGGTGCGCCTTATCAATAATCCGTTCAATTGCTTTCATTTTAAAATTCCATTTATTGAGATTAATTGTTCCATAATTTATATTTATATTATTGAAATAATAAAAAAGGTCAAATTTTATTCAGATAATTGAAGAATATTAATTTGGTATGTACACTCTTACAAATAGACATATCGCAAGGATGAATCACTGTATGCAAACAGAAACACCACAAGTTCAAGGAGATACGCCCACTCTCCGACTTTTTGCACTATTAGAGGTGATAGCGCAAAAAGACGAGTTTATTTCCCTTCAAGGGCTCGTCGAAGAAACCGGACTGCCGAAACCCACTTTGCACCGTATGCTGCAACAATTAGAATCCGCAGGCATCATTCAAAGAGACGGTGATGAAAAGCATTACAGCTCTGGCATTCGACTCAGAAAGCTGGCTGAAAACCTACTGTTCAACAGCACCATGCACAGCGCAAGACGCACAATTCTTGAAAACCTTCGAGCAGAAGTCGGCGAGAGCTGCAACCTAACCGCACTATCGAGCGGTGAGATCATCTACCTTGACCGCGCAGAGACCGAAGCACCACTTCGCTTCCACCTGCAGCCTGGCTCTCGCGTTCCTGTTCACTGCTCTGCGACAGGTAAACTGTTTTTGGCTCACATGTCGAAATCACAGCGCAGAAGACTGATTGAAAACGTGCCACTGACTCAGTACACAGTCAAAACCATCACCGACTACTCAGTGTTAGAGCAAGACATCGAAGAAGCGAAGATCCAAGGCTTTGCGATTGATGACGAAGAGTTTCTACCGGGGTTGGTGTGTATTGCGGTACTCATTCCATCGCCAACCGGCCAATCTAATCTCGGCTTAGCAATCCAAGCACCTGTGATTCGAGTAAAGCCGGACGAAGCGATCAAGTTCCTACCTGCTCTACAAAAAGCTGCAAAAGCGCTAGCGAAAATCGAAGCTGATAATTGGAGTCAGCAATAGACTTTTCTTAAAAGATTTCGAAGTCCATGATTTAGCTGATCATGGATTTCGAAAACTCGAATTTAATAAACAATGATTTTGTATACCTTGCTTTGGTAAACAATGCTTTCACAAACAAGGACTTCAAAACTATCGAATTAACGACCACAATCTGCGACTAATCAACATTTGGTCAAAATGATCTGAACACTCACCAACCCGCATATCAGCAACACGTCTAAAGTAATCACAACAAAGGAATCACGATGCTAAACATTAAGAACCAGCACTTACTCTCTTTTATGGTGACAGAAGCGAACAACGCAGTTGCAGTCACAAATCCAGCAACGGGTGAACTCATCGGACACGCTCCGGTATCATCAGAAACAGAGTTAGCAAGCGCGATTGAACGAGCTCATTTAGCGCAGAAAGAGTGGGCAAAGGTTCCAGCTAAATCTCGAGCTGCATCACTGCACCGTTGGCACCAGCTAATCATTGAGAATAAAGAAGACCTTGCTCGAATCATGACGATCGAACAGGGTAAACCGTTAGCAGAAGCGGCAGGTGAAGTGGTTTATGGTGCGAGCTTCATTGAGTGGTTCGCAGAAGAAGCCAAGCGCACTTATGGTGATTCCATTCCTAGCACAGTCGCAGGCAAACGCTTGGTGACTATCAAGCAACCTATCGGAGTCGCGTGTGCCATTACGCCATGGAACTTCCCTGTTGCAATGATCACTCGTAAAGCAGCGCCTGCATTAGCTGCCGGTTGTAGCTTTGTCGTGAAACCTTCAGATGAGACACCGCTTTCCGCATTTGCTGTGGTCGAACTGGCTTACCAAGCGGGTATTCCTGAGGATTTACTCCAAGTCGTATTAGGTGATAGCCCAGAACAGATTGGTGAGTTATTCACATCGCACCCATTAATCAAAAAGATCTCTTTTACAGGCTCTACCCGTGTCGGCAGTATTTTGATGGCTCAAGCCGCAAAAGGCATCAAGCGTACCTCTATGGAACTCGGCGGCAATGCACCTTTTATTGTGTTTGACGATGCAGACATCGACGCTGCGGTTCAAGGCGCAATGGTCTCGAAATTCCGCAACGCTGGCCAAACTTGTGTTTGTGCAAACCGATTCTATGTTCACAGTAAAGTGTACGATGAGTTCGTGGCTAAATTTGATCAAGCCGTTCAACAACTTAAGATTGGTAACGGCTTAGATGAAGGTGTAACCATTGGCCCTGTTGTCAGCCAGAATGCCAAGAACAACATCCAAGCATTAATAGACCGAGCGGTAGAGCAAGGCGCAACACCTGTGACACAAACTCAAGAGCTTGATGGGCTTTTCCTTCAGCCTGTCATTCTTAAAGATGTGAAACACAGTATGGACATTGTTCAACAAGAGATCTTTGGCCCAGTCGCACCTGTGATGAAATTCGACACAGACGAGGAACTCATCGAGATGGCGAACGATACTATTTATGGTTTGGCGTCTTACTTCTACAGCCAGAATATCCACCGCGTATGGCAGGTAGCAGAAGCACTTGAATACGGTATGGTCGGTATTAATGATGGCCTAATCTCAACCGAGGTCGCGCCTTTTGGTGGCGTTAAACAATCAGGTATTGGCCGTGAAGGTGCTAAAGAAGGCATCGATGAGTACATGGACATTAAATACTTATGTTTTGGTAGTAACTAGGTTTTAGTAGCAAGTAGGTTTCGGCGTTAACCAAGATTCAGAAGCACTTAAATCTTAGTGAGCACTAACCTGGCCCACTCTCCCCCCTTCCCACCACAAAAATGAATCAAAAAAAAGCCGCGCTATAAAAGCGCGGCACCTTGGGCTCGGTTAAAGGGGGTTTCTTTTTTTAGTATTTTACATTCTCTGTTTTTGTTATTCGGTTGCTTCGCTATTCCTGCGCTTTCAGCTTTAGACGCATCGCGTGCAGCACTGGCTCGGTATAACCACTCGGCTGAGCACAGCCTTCAAATACCAACTGGCACGCTGCTGAAAACGCAATGCTGTTTTCAAAATCAGGCGCCATATTTTGGTAGCTTGGATCCCCTGCATTTTGTTCATCAACCACTGCTGCCATGCGCTTCATGGTTTTCATTACTTGGGCTTCCTCGCAAATGCCGTGACGTAACCAGTTAGCGATGTGTTGACTTGAAATTCGCAGCGTTGCACGGTCTTCCATTAATCCCACATCGTTAATATCAGGCACTTTCGAACAACCTACGCCTTGGTCAATCCAACGAACTACGTAACCAAGAATACCTTGCGTATTGTTGTCCAGTTCGTTTTGGATATCTTGAGCAGTCAGCTTTTGATTGCCTAACAATGGGATAGTAAGAATATCGTCAACATTTGCTCTCACACGCTCACGAAGCTCTTTCTGACGGCTAGGAACACTCACCTTGTGATAGTGCAAGGCATGCAGAGTCGCCGCAGTTGGAGAAGGAACCCAAGCGGTATTGGCACCGGCTTGTGGGTGTCCAATTTTCGCGTCCATCATCTTCGCCATGTTATCTGGTTCTGGCCACATACCTTTACCAATCTGGGCTTTACCTTGCAGGCCACAAGCTAAGCCAAGATCAACGTTTTGATCTTCGTATGCGCCAATCCAAGTCATGGTTTTAAGCTGTGTTTTAGGTGCAAACGGACCCGCTTCCATACTAGTGTGGATCTCATCACCCGTTCGATCTAGGAAACCGGTGTTGATAAACACGACACGGTCTTTGGCTGCGCGAATACACTCTTTCAAGTTCACAGAGGTACGACGCTCTTCGTCCATAATGCCGACTTTAATGGTGAAGCGTTCTAAACCTAGTGCATCCTCAATGCGACCAAACAACTCATTGGTGAAAGCCACTTCTTCAGGGCCATGCATTTTAGGTTTTACAATATTGATGCTGTTCGCGGTCGAGTTTTGGTAAGGGCTATTACCCTTTAAATCGTGCATCGCGATGAGCGAGGTAACCATGCCATCCATGATACCTTCAGGCACTTCATTACCTTCAGCATCAATAATCGCAGGGTTAGTCATTAGGTGGCCCACATTGCGTATGAACAACATGCTGCGACCTTTAAGTGAGATTTCACCACCCGTCACACTGGTGTATTGACGATCGGGGTTAAGATTACGAACAATGGTTTTACCGTTTTTCTCTAGCGACTCTTGAAGGTCACCCTTCATTAAACCTAACCAGTTTCGGTAAGCCAATGCTTTGTCTTCACCGTCAACCGCAGCGACCGAGTCTTCGCAATCCATAATGGTGGTGAGAGCCGATTCCACCAGCACATCTTTAATACCAGCCACATCAACGCTGCCAATTGGCGCGCTCGGGTCAATTTGAATTTCGATATGGAGATTATTGTGCTTAAGCAGAATGCTTGAAGGGGCACTCGCATCACCTTGATAACCAATGAACTGGTTACGATCAATCAGAGTGACTTCTTCGCCGTTATCTAAGGTCGCTGTCAGTGTATTGCCAATGCTGACGTTGCTGATGCTGTATTTGGTGACGTCTTTATGAGAGACACCGTTGAGAGGTGCAGCATCATCAAGGAAACCTCGAGCGTAGCTCACCACTTTAGCACCGCGTACCGGGTTAAAGCTTCCTCCCTTTTCCGCGCCGTCACTTTCACTGATGACATCGGTTCCGTAGAGCGCATCGTATAAACTGCCCCAACGCGCATTAGCCGCGTTAAGTGCAAAACGTGCATTCATAATAGGTACAACAAGCTGCGGACCCGCTTGTGTTGCAATTTCAGGCTCAACGCTGGCAGTAGTTACTTGAAAGTCATCACCCTCAGGAACGAGGTAGCCAATTTGCTGTAAGAACTGTTTGTACTCGGCCGCATCTAGCGTTTGTCCCGCACGCTCTTGGTGCCAAACGTCAATTTGATGTTGAAGATCTTCACGCTTGATAAGCAATGCGCGATTTTTTGGAGCCAAGTCTTCAAGGATGGTTGCAAATGATTGCCAAAAGTCTTCAGCGACAATGCCTGTTCCAGGAATCACCTGCTCATTAATTAATTGGTAGAGGGTGCTATCAATGTTCAAGCTTCCCTGTTGAATACGACTGCTCATAAAATCTCTCTCAAACTAATTGATGGCTACTCAATAAATTTTCGTGACTAGCTCAAATTTACTTTACTGATTTAAACTTACTTAACGGACATGAATTTAGCTAATTTATGCCGGTTATATTGGATATTCATATAAAAAATACCCTACAAACTGTGTTATTCCGTCACTCCACTCTCGATTTCGTTAGCGACACTTTTAATCAAACGACGCATCCACTGATGGTCTGGATTGGTTTGTAACAATGGACTCCACGCCATCTTCACCTCAAAGGGTTCAATCGCAAATGGCGCAGGCTTGATCAACAATCTAGGGTTATTGCGCTGCAGTTGAGCTGCTTTGGTAGGAATAGTCAGGATCAGGTTCTTCTGTTGTGCGAAGAGAATCGCCGACAAGTAGTGTCGCGTAAACACCGTGATGTTACGGGTTTTACCAATGCGCATTAATGCCTCATCTATCCAACCGAGCTTTTGAGCTTCACTTGGGTTGATCCCCACTCCCGTTCCCATACCTGTCTTACTTACCCAAATATGTTGCGCCTTTAGGTAAGACAAAATATCGAAATTGTCGGCTATCGGGTTGTCACAACTAAATAGACAAGAAAACCCGTCGTGCCAAAGGCTCATCTGGTGAAACGACTGAGGAATATCGTCAAATCGGTTGATAATTATATCAACGGTACCTTGCTCTACATCCTGATAACTCACGTCACTTGGCGTCATGATATCCAGTCGTATTTTCGGTGCGATCTCACTTAACCTTTTCAGAAGAGGCTGAATTATGGTCGATTCCGCATAGTCACTCGCCATGATACGAAACACGCGTTCACTGTCTTCTGCATTAAACTCTGTGGTCGGTTGCAGTGTCTTCTCTACATTCGCCAAGATGTTTCGAATCAGTGGCTGCAACTTATGCGCGCGCTCGGTCGGTATCATCCCTTCACTTGTTCTCACTAATAGCGGGTCTTCAAATAGATCACGCAATCGGCGAAGGCCATTACTCATGGCTGGCTGAGTAATACCCAATTGATTTGCTGCTCGTGTAACGTTTCTTTCACGTAGCAACATGTCTAAATACACAAGCAAATTAAGGTCTATACGAGCAATATTCATAAGAAAAATACCGAATATAATAACTATAAATTAACAAAATTATCACATACATGGTTATTATTTGTCCATGGTTAGATTTAATCCAAATCAAATGACCTCGCCAAATTGGCCAACATGTCCACGTGAAACTAAGGAATAGTTATGTCGCAAATTACACAAGATATCGAAATGATTGAAGTTGCAAAAAGCGCTGCTGGTGCTCCATGGGATGCAATTAACCCTGAATCTGCTGCTCGTATGCGAGCTCAAAACAAATTCAAAACAGGTCTGGATATTGCACAATACACGGCAGATATCATGCGTGCAGACATGGCGGCTTACGACGAAGACAGCTCTCAATACACTCAGTCTCTGGGTTGCTGGCATGGTTTCATCGGCCAACAAAAGCTGATTTCTATTAAGAAGCACTTTGATGGCAAGACTGACCGTCGTTACCTATACCTTTCTGGTTGGATGGTTGCTGCACTTCGATCTGACTTTGGTCCACTTCCAGACCAATCTATGCATGAGAAAACATCCGTTGCTGGCCTAGTAGAAGAGCTATACACCTTCCTACGCCAAGCCGATGCTCGTGAGCTGGGTGGTTTATTCCGTGAGCTAGACGCTGCGCGTGAAGCAGGCGATGTGAACCTACAAGACCGTATCCAAGACAAAATCGACAACCACGTGACACACGTAGTGCCAATCATTGCCGATATCGATGCTGGTTTCGGTAACGCAGAAGCGACTTACCTAATGGCTAAGCAGATGATTGAAGCGGGTGCTTGTTGTCTACAAATCGAAAACCAAGTAGCCGATGAGAAGCAATGTGGTCACCAGGACGGCAAAGTTACGGTTCCACACGCTGACTTCCACGCGAAACTTCGCGCGCTTCGTTACGCTTTCCTTGAGCTAGGCATCGACAACGGCATCATCGTTGCTCGTACCGATTCACAAGGTGCTGGCCTAACAAAAGAAATCGCGGTAGTGAAAGAGCCGGGCGACCAAGGTGACATCTACAACTCTTACCTAGATGTTGAAGAGATTGATGTTGCTGATATGGCTGAAGGCGATGTTTGCTTCAACCGTGACGGCAAGCTAGTTCGACCTAAGCGTCTACCTTCAGGCCTATACCAATTCCGCCAAGGTACTGGTGAAGACCGTTGTGTATTTGACTGTATCGAAGCAATCAACGCGGGTGCTGACCTACTATGGATTGAGACTGAGAAGCCACACATCGGTCAAATCAAAGAGATGATGGACGGCGTACGTGAAGTTCACCCTAATGCGAAGCTGGTTTACAACAACTCTCCATCATTCAACTGGACTCTAAACTTCCGTCAGCAAGCTTACGATGCGATGGTAGCAGAAGGTAAAGATGTTTCAGCTTACGACCGTGCGAATCTAATGAGCGCGGAATACGATGAAACTGAGCTGTCTGCAAGCGCTGACGAGAAAATCCGTACATTCCAAGCAGACGCATCACGTGAAGCGGGTATTTTCCACCACTTGATTACTCTACCGACTTACCACACTGCTGCGCTGTCTACTGACAACCTAGCGAAAGAGTACTTCGGCGACCAAGGCATGTTGGGTTATGTTGCGAATGTTCAACGTAAAGAAATCCGCCAAGGCATCGCCTGTGTTAAACACCAAAACATGTCTGGTTCAGATATGGGTGATGACCACAAAGAGTACTTTGCTGGTGAGAACGCACTAAAAGCAGCGGGTGAAGCGAATACATCGAACCAATTTGATTAATCGCTAACGCTAAAGCCTCCCCCGTCCTTCTCTCTTACTTAGGTAAGATCCGGGGGAAGGCTTTGAGATAAAGCTTGTACTGCCAGCTTTATCTCAAAGCCTCAGATTTGTGTTCCACACCACGGTTAACCGAACAACTTCTGTTTAAGCTAACTGTATAAATTTTTGTTCAGATTCCTATTTGTTGAGATTCTTATTTTTTGAGAGTGCCTATGACTTCAATACCTACACACCTACAAGATGCAAAAACACTGTTATCAGAGAATGGTTTCGCGACGGGTGATACTTGGTATCACGGCACATCTTCCGCTTTATTGGCTTCTATTCAAGGCCAAGGCCTAAAACGCTCTGGTGACAAAGCGCTCAACGAAGCAGCTTCAAAAACCATGGCGACCATCGGCAACAACTATACCGAATCGGTTGAGCCAGTGTTTCTCACTCAGAGTAAAGAACTGGCGTATTACTGGGCTCAACAAACCGTTCGTGAGCGAGGTGTTCGCTTCGAAGGTGAAGAACAGCCTATCGTGTTAGCGGTAAACCTATCGGAAAAGCAACGTGCTAAAGTAAGACCGGACGTAGGCGCAATGAGTCTATTGATGATGAGTGTGGGCGAGCAATTCATGTCTCACCTCACTGAAATTTATCAAGCCAACAACATTGCAGGCCCCGACATCGAGCTTCGCACTGCAGATCGCATGGACTACCTCAATAAACTCGGTATGGCCTACATTGATGAAGACATCAGCAGAGCTTGTGTTCAGGAATTAGCTGAGCCCGAGCTGGCCGACTGAAATCGTTCAATAAATCAATCTTCTTAGAAACAAAAATGGCTCCCAATACGGAGTAATGCCGATCAGTTAAAGCCAAAGTGATCGGTTGAACGATCCTTCAGAGCTGTCAAAATCCAAGTGTATTTAATGCACTTGGATTTTTTTATGGATGTTTCTCAAGCTCTAAACATAATTAATGATTGGAAACCTAGCAACGTTGAAACTTTGTCTGACTTGCTTCCAATTGACCTCATCGACGAAGCTTATTCTCTTACTGATACCGTCACGATGAGAAAGAGGAAATTAACTTTAGAATCCATGGTGTGGCTGCTTGTTGGAATGGCTATCTATAACAGTAAATCCATGAAAGATTTAGTGAACCAACTTGATATTGTCGACCGTACAGGTAAAGCTTTGTCGCACCAAGTGCGTTAACTCAACGTCGAAAGACTTTGGGTGAAGACGCAATTAAAGCGGTCTTTGAGCGAATGACTACGTCATGGTTAAAAAGTGCAAAGTTACCCCAGTGGAATGGATTAACGCTTCTTGGCGTCGATGGCGTTGTTTGGCGAACGCCCGATAACCCGCAAAATGAAAAGGCATTTTCTCGACAAAAAGGGACGCAATATCCGCAAGTGAGAATGGTCTGCCAAATGGAACTAAGCAGTCACATTATTACGGCCAGTGCCTTTGATAATTACAATACAAACGAAATGATATTAGCTGAAAAACTGATAGAAACAACACCAAACCATAGCGTGACAATGTTCGATAAGGGATTCTATTCTTTAGGCTTATTACATAAATGGCAAGACTCTGGCTCAGAGCGTCATTGGCTTATCCCCCTCAAGAAAAATACACAATATGACATTGTTCAATCTTTAGGGCGAAATGACAAACTGGTTCAATTACACAGTAACCCAAGGGCTAGAAAGCTATGGCCTGATTTACCAAAGTCGATAACCGCTCGACTTGTCACTCGTAAAATTAAAGGAAAAGACTACCAAGTATTAACCTCCATGACGGACTCCCTGCGTTACCCATCAAAAGATATTGCAGGCCTTTATGAACATCGTTGGGAAATTGAGCTAGGCTACCGAGAGCAGAAACAATACATGCTTGGAAATCGTCTCACGCTGCGAAGTCGTTTACCAGAACTGGTAAAGCAGGAGTTATGGGGCATCTTGCTTACTTACAATTTAATCCGATACCAGATGGTCGAGCTCTGCTTCAATCTAAAGGGAAATTACCTTCCTTATCAACTCAGTTTTAACGGCACATTAGCTCATGTATCTGCGTTACTTGTAGGCTTACCTTACTCAACACCAGGCGCAATACCTCGTCAGCTAAAGGGGTTCCACAACATGGCTGAAAGCTTAATACTTGAAGGGCGAAGGGAAAGGACATTCCCTAGAACAGTTAAACCCAGACCACAACGGTATGCTAAGAACAAAAATGCCGTTCACTCTTAAGTGAACGGCATTACCCAATACGGAGCCATTTTTATTTGCTATCAGCCTATCCCACAAGATACAAGCACATCTAGATTATGAGCACAGAAGACCTTTCTGTGCAGGTTGCGTCATTTCGATGTCACCTTGTAGAGAACGGTAAACGATGGTGTTCCACACTTCACCATTATCCATTTCAAACTCAATAGCGTAATTCAAACCCGCGACAACCTGAGTTCGAACACTCAAGATCTGTTTGAGCTCAGCTGAAGTGTTCATTTGACCAAGAACTGCGTTTAAAGCTTGCTTAGCTTCTGGTGTAATCTCACTTTGCGACCAACCACCCGTCAGGTTTTTAGTACTGCAGATAGGGTTCGCATTCTCTTGTGGTTGAGTCGGTACCTCTGATTTCTGACTACACCCAGCTAACGCCGCGACACTAAATACGGTTACCAATATTACTTTCTTCATAGTTATCTCTACCTCTATCACTCACGAGAGGTTACTCGCAATGATGTTTCATATGTAGATAAGCTTAAACCTCGAATGTCATCACTTCATCAGAGATTATAGTGTAACTACTCTATAAACACAGGAGATTGTCAGGAAAACAAAGCCGGACACTGATGCCCGGCTTTTATCCGTCTACTTTATTGATATTAAAATATTTAGTTTAGTGACGTTCTCGTTAATACAGTTAGGGCAATGCCTCTTTTTTAGTGTTATTACCTAATGCCTGCTCTGTTAGTGAAAATACACCAACATCTCGACATCATCCCCTTTCTGCTCCGCACTCAATAAGAAATGCACATAGCCTTCTCCTGTTATAGGGATTTGCAGATACTCATTGCTTCCACGGTAGTCAGATGCGTAGTCATGCTGCCCAGCTGTTGGCCAATATGAGTGGCTGGCGAACAGACCAACGTTACCCGTATTCGACTGTTCATTTTCCGCATTGTCGCTCTTATCGCTGAGCCATACTCGCACCTCTTGTACGCCTTCTGGTACATAGACAGCGGCGTAACGTCGTTGGTGCACGGTAAGCACTTGAGCCTGACCTGACTCCAATACTACAGGCGTTAAATCATCTTGCTGTTGAGTTGGAGGCGTTGGCGTTTCTGTTACAACCGTTAGCGACACCTCATTAAAATTGGTACGCCCCGTAACACTCATGTAGTAACGACCCGACTTGATGTAACCCGAAGGTTCTTGTTCAAACGTCACCACTTCATTACTTCCATTGCCGTATTGACTGAATTCAAAGTCGTAGTAATGCGCTGGTTTGTTGTAGCTCATATAAAGATCAGCATCACCTTGAGTTTGCCCCTCAATAGACACCTCAAAATGCGTCGTGTTATCTGAAATATCAACATAGAACAGCTGCTCGCTATACGCCTCGCCACTCAACAACACACTTTGGTTTGCTGCAAGCACTATGGCTTGGTCTGTTGGTTGCGTAGGATCTGTCGGTACAGTGGGATCAGTAGGCTCTGTGGGTAAACTTGAAACCGAGTCTAACCAGCGCTCAAACTCGCCATTGTATTGCTGCCCTAGCGCTTTTACTTGTTGTGCCCATTCAGAAAATTGACCAGTACGAGACAATGCCAATAAACCTTGCACCTCTTGAGGGTGCTCTTCCAACATGAAGCGTACCGCCAAGTATCCCCAACGATATATACGATTGGAGTCATGGGAGTAAGTAGTCGCAAGCACATCCGACAGACTCATCTTCCCGCTGCTGATCAAACTAATCGCTGCATCATAGCCTTGCTTGTAATGCATAAATTCGGCAACGCCCTCTAACCACCACACTACATAGCCATGTGCTAGGTTGTCGTTGAATGAGCCATATTGATTAAAGCGAGCATCGAGATAGTGAGTGTATTCATGCTCTAAATTGAGAATAGAAAGATCATCACCATTGGCATAGCGATAAGCCACAAAACGAGCGACGTTACCGACTTCTGCAGGATTACCCTCTAAATACTGACCGCCATTGTCTGTGGTATTGCCAAACAAGAACGATGAATAATCAATGTAACTGCCTTTGCTGCCAAACACCGCGACTTCTACTCGCTCGTTGTTATCATCAGCGACAGGTTGTTGACCCGTATTCACGACTTGGTGGAAGTCGGCCTCTTTGGCAGCCAACACATCACACGCCTCCATCGCTTGTGACTCCGTAAGATCTTGAGAGCGAATAATCGCAGGTCCTTGGCACTCATAGCGATTAGGAAGTACACGTGTTGCCAAGTCGTGTTTCACTTGCTCTAGGTCTAACCCATTCAAGCCTTCTGGTGCGAAGTAACTCATCATTTCAACGGCCGCTAGCCATAGCTTATCGTGCTCGCTGCCCAGTGGATTTTGCGCCATTATTTGCTGCATAACCCGCATCGCTTTGTCTTTGGTCGCTTTATCCGGACTGGCTAACAAACGGCCTGTTTCACGCACGGCGTTATAAACCAGAAAGCTCGCATCCGTATCCAATGCCCACGTGTTATCACGTGCAAAAGTCGCCAGCGTATCAATGTGTTGGGTGTGATTTGCCATGTAATCGTAGAAGTCATCTCGAACGGCATGCCCTGCCATTGCTCGAAACAGATTATTAAGACCATCGACCCATTGTGAATCCAGCGCGGTTTCACGGTTAAAGTGATTCAATGCCGCAAGTTGCGCATCCATGGTCAGTGGAAGTTGCTTAACATTATCGACCATCAGCGTCAGGCTTTTCATTGCCCCAACTTGCTCATGGCCTTGATCGAATGCATTAGGGTTCGCCAGAAAAGCATTAATAGATTGAGCGAAGCGCTGGCTTAACGCCTCGGAAAAATCCTGCGCTCGCGCGTTATAGCGAACGTAATAAGCGGCGCGGACAAATTCGCCAAGGTTTTCAAGTTTACGAGCCTGTTCAGCATTACCTCGGTAGCGAGCGATTTCTAAATTCAATGCTACTTGAATACGGCTTAGGCTCGCTTCGCTATAGATATTGCTTAACGAACTCTCTTGAGCAGAGAACCAAGCGCCATAGCAACTGTTATCTGCAGATGAGACAGCGAGAGCAAGGTCAGACGCCTGCTGAAGATCAAGCACCTCACACTGACTTTGAGCAAAGGAGAAGCTGGAAACACTGGCCAGCATGCAAGCGAGAGCCAAACGATGACGTGGAAATAAACGGTTATGAGACATACAAAACTCATTAGTTAATTATATATTTTGGCTCGCCGTTATATTCCTTACGATTAACAAGGTGAATTCAGTTGCGTATGATTTATGAGCTTGGTTCAAAAAATAGATATTTTACGTTAATTTATAAATTCAAAGGATTATGCTCAATTGATACTGGTCAGACTCGGATCAAGGTTAGGCTCTAAGTGGTTGAGAATATTCTAATTTAGCAACTTATAAACTAGTAAATGTTCTGTTGTTAAGGGGTTGTGCAAGTAGTAAACTTGCGTTCTATTATGCAACTTGTTTTAAAAAATAGACACAATTAGAGTTACTCAATCTCAACAAGGTAGCTTTATATCAAATAACTTAATAACAATTCGTGTCTGGTTAACGAGTGCAAATCTAATAAAAATAATTATATAAACCTAGGCTAGGTTAAACATGAAATTAACGTCGTCTTTAGTCTCACTGTTGGCTAGCAGTCTGGCTATCGAAAAGAAACAACACGCGCTTATCGAGCTCGTCATCAGCACTTATCAGCCACAACAGCGCACTGAGCTTTTTCAAAACGTGACTGAATATCGTAGAAGCCAGTTAGAATTGCTTTTCCCAGAACATCAAAACAAAAGCTACTCTGTATTGTTTGAGGTGATGGACTACCGCGATCTGATTCTGCGCTATCCAAATACACTATCTGCAGAGATTGCTCTTCTAGAGCAGGCCGTAGGTCAGTGCTATATGCATTGGCTAGATTTCTGGTGTGAGTGTGAAATTGCTGCGATCAAAGTAAAATCTCCATTAAATTCAAGCTCCATTTCTCATGTCGACCTCCCTATCAATGACAGTGCTTATTACGGTGCGATCATCGAACAGATAGAGCATGAGCCACTTTTGGTACAGACACCGAGTCACCCACAAGGAATGCCAATCTGCGATGCCATTGCTTTAAGCAATCTCGAGGTGTTCATCAAGGGTGAGAAATGGTTTGAGATGCTGCCTTTATTACACCTTTCTCAGGCAGGTAAGCATTTTATTCTGCTCAAACATCCAGTCGATGAAGCCTTTCCGACACTGGTTTCCTCTGCGCTGATTCAAGACTGGTCTAAGAAGGACACTTGGCTAAGTTACGCACCGCCGTTCAGCAATGAGCAATGGCAATACTGCTTACCAAATCATGGTTACGATTCACTTTCAGGGTTACAGCTATTCACGCCACCGATATTGTCAAAATGTGATTCTCTGCCAAAATTCGATAATCAGTTTCAGTTACAACTATCCGAATCTCGAGCCATATGTGAAGTTCTGCGCTTAACCGTCAGTGGAAATACCCAACAAAAACTCTACTTCCTCTATCTCGCTCAAAAAGAGCTAATGAGCGTCTTACATCAAGTTGGCTACAAAATTGGTTTCACCATCATTGAACAACCTTTCATGCTTCAGTTTTATCAAACCATTGATTCCAATGCATACTTCCATGCTGGGTATTGCGAATTAAATGATGATGGCACAACAATTTATCGCGGGTTTTGGAATTTCGAGATAATGGTAAAAGCGTTCAATAATGTCGATTTCCGCGGCTACAAACGCGCAGTGCGAGAGAGCAGAAAGTCATTAGAAAAGTCGTGCTCGGCAGGACAAACTAGTTCGGTAAAAAAGGATGAACATGTTTGATTTCGGCCTTGAGGCGATCATCTATGCAAAAGCAATCACCCTGCTTGCAACCGTGGCAGTGGTTGTCATGTGGTTGTTCTATTACTGCTACCGCCTGAAACAGAAGAACGAAGTGATCGCGGGGACACACCACGCTCCTTACATCGCGTATTCGATCTGTATTGTTGCGTGGATCAGCAGTAACGCTTATTTCCATACCGACTTATTACCGGAACTTGGGGCCTCGGCCGCCGTGTTCGCCGCAAAGTTTGCCAACCTCGCTTCTTTCTTTGCGTTTGCCTTTGCCTATTACTTCTCGTGTAAGCTCGCCGCTGAACAACGTAATGGTAAGGTTCATTTGTGGCAACAAGCCATTTTCGTCACCCTGACCGTCTACTCCTTCTTTATCAATTTAAGTCCGGGGTTAACCGTTGAACACGTCACCATTGCAGGCCCAAGCCAGTTCGTGATTGAGTTTGGCCCGCATACGCCGTACTTCTTCATTGGGATGATTAGCTTTGTTATCCTGACACTGCTCAACCTGGTGGCCATGCGCGCCAACAGCAGCAAGCTAACCTTAGCCAAGACCAACTACATGATCGCTGGCATTTTAGTCTTCATGCTGTCGACTGCGACAATCCACCTAGGCATGACCTACTTCTTACGTGATTTCTCGCTCACTTGGCTGCCACCAGCTTTGTCGATAAGTGAAATGTTGTTCGTTGGCTATGCCCTGCTGACCTCGCGCTTCTACAGCGTGAAATACCTGGCGTACATGAGCCTAAATGCAATGTTGGTTTGTGCTATTTTGGTGATCCCTTTTGGCGCGATATTTATCCCGCTGACAGACGACAGTCAATGGCTCGTTGCTATCCCAATCTGTGCGATTATCGGCATCACTTGGCATGTTCTCTACAAACGCGTAAGCCACTACGCCTCCTTCTTTGTCTACGGAAACAAGAAAACACCAGTACAACAGATCCTCTCACTAGAAGACGATTTCAAACTGTCGATTGATGATGCAATGCGTCGATTAGGTAGCCTATTGCAGATTCCCGAAGACAAGTTGCGTCTGGTGAACAGCAACTACAACGAAACCTTCTACGAAGATTACCTGTCTACCAACAAGTCCGTTTTAGTGTTCGATGAACTGTCTCAGGAGCTTGATTACACCGCGCCAGCCAAGCGCTCGATAAAAGCCCTGTATGACAAGATGAGTTCAAACGACACCGCCTTGGTGATGCCTTTATTTGGTCAGGGGAAATCGGTCACGCACTTATTGGTCTCGTCACACAAGAGCAACGATAAGATGTTCTCTAACGAGGAGATCTCTGCACTGCAAACCTTGTTAACTCGTGTACAAAGCACCATTGAAGCCGATAGACGCATTCGCCAAAGTCGCGCGCTTGCTAATTCTATCGCACACGAAATGCGTAACCCGCTGGCTCAAGTGCAGCTGCATTTTGAGGTGCTAAAGCAGCACATTGATAACCAAGCCCCAGCGAAACAAATCCTAAAGGATATTGAGAATGGCCAAGCGGCGATTCAACGCGGGCGACAACTGATTGATATTATCCTGCGCGAAGTCAGTGACAGTACGCCTGAACACGGCCCTGTGACCATGACCTCTATCCACAAAGCCGTGGATCAAGCCGTAAGCCACTATGGTTTTGAGAATGAAAAGATCATTGAACGCATTCGTTTACCACAACACGCTGATTTTGTAGCAAAGCTCAATGAAACCTTATTCAATTTCGTTATTTTCAACCTGATACGTAATGCTATCTATTACTTTGATTCTTATCCAGAAAGCCAAATTGAGATCAGCACCAACACAGGGCCTTACGAAAACGTTCTGATATTCCGAGATACTGGCCCAGGCATTGACGAAGCCATTGCACATAAGATCTTTGATGACTTCTTCTCTTACCAAAAAAGCGGTGGTAGCGGCCTAGGGCTCGGTTATTGCCAACGTGTAATGCGTTCATTTGGCGGCCGAGTTGAGTGCCACTCTAAACTTGGGGAGTTTACTGAGTTCCACCTGTACTTCCCGGTGGTACCCAATGCCCCCAAAGCAGACGCACTTCGTACGCCTTACTTCGATGATTGGAAAGGTAATCAAACCGCAACTGAAAACAAAACCAACGCTGAAGCTAAGCCAGATAACCAAGCAGAAACGCAAAGTTCAGAACCAACAAGTACGCTAACCCCAGAGAATCATTTGGCTCCAACCGTGCTTATCGTCGATGACAAAGAGGTACAACGCACGCTTGTTCAGATGTACCTGAGTCGACTTGGTGTAAATAGCTTACAAGCCAAAAACGGTGAGAATGCCGTTGAGCTGTTCAAAACATACAAGGTCGATTTGATCTTAATGGACGTACAAATGCCGATAATGAATGGTTTTGACGCAAGCCAAATCATCAAGGCACGCTCTCCTCAAACGCCAATCATTGCTTTGTCTGGCGAATCAGGACAGCACGAGTTAGATATGATCAGCAAGTTGATGGATGGTCGCCTAGAGAAACCAACCTCTTTGAACGCGCTGCAACGCGTGCTCGATAACTGGCTAGAGAAAGGCTGTGCCTCGAATGCTTCCAAAGAAACCGAAGATGAAGAGTAGATGCAGGAAAACACGAATCGCAATTTAGCCAGTTGATTACTGTTTGTCTCATTACGTTGCTTTAATTATTCATCAAAAAGCCAGCCGAACAAGGCTGGCTCTATCAGAACTAAACGCTCTAATTAATCTAAAAGTGAACGAACATAATCAGCGATTTCTTGGTTTTGGCAATGCTCAAAGAAGCATTGTTGGAAACGCTCGCTGCCAACCGCTGTTTTCACTAGATCTTGGTCGATAGCTCTCAGAGAATCAATAAAGTTACCTTTTACCACCGCCGCTTTCACTTCATTCAAAATTGCTGCATTACGTTGCTGTGGTTCTGCACGTTCTAGTGGATACCCATTACCACGCTCGCCTGTGAACGCTTTTTCAAAGATATAACGAATGTTGAGTTCACCTGCCCAGCCAAAGCCTTTAGCAAAAGCGAGAGCATTGCCGTTGTTGATTTGGTTAAACAAGAAAGCATCTGATGGCTCTAGGCAGTAACCACAAACCACACCCGGATGCAGGTTCAGTGACATCAAAGCACCTTGCCCTGTTCCACATCCCGTCACAACAAAGTCCACAGCCTTTGAGTTGATCAGAATACTGGCCATGATACCTAAGTGGATATACGTTAAGTGGTGATCATTCTCGTCGGTCATACCTAAGTTGAAAACATCGTGACCAATGCCACCCACCACTGACTCTAGCTCAGCTGCAACCATGGCATTTTTACCTGCCTGACTGTTTTCCATCATTAAAGCGATTTTGATTTATCTTCTCCTGCAAGATTGCTGCAAACTCAAAATTTAGAGTAAAAAACCAACTAGCGTGCTAACCAACCACCGTCAACAGCAATGGTATAGCCATTAATGTAATCCGATGCTGATGATGCTAAGAACACACAAGGACCTGCGATATCTTGCGGTTTACCCCAGCGCTCAGCCGGAATACGCTCAAGAATCGCTTGATTGCGCTCAGCATCTTCACGCAGAGCTTGAGTATTGTTCGTTTCCATATAACCGGGTGCTATCGCATTCACATTGATATTGTCGCGCGCCCATTCGTTCGCCATAGCACGTGTCACTCCCATCACAGCGCTTTTTGAAGCCGTATAGGAAGGAACTCGAATGCCACCTTGGAATGAGAGCATCGATGCAATGTTAATGATCTTTCCGCCAGTACCTTGAGCCTTAAACTGCTTTGCAACAGCCTGAGACATAAAGAACACTGTCTTGGTGTTCACGTTCATTACGTCATCCCAATCTTGCTCTGAGAACTCAATAGCATCTTGGCGGCGAATAATTCCTGCATTGTTCACGAGAATGTCGACTTGGCCAAACTCAGCCAAAGTGCGCTCTATAACCCCTGGAATGCACGCTTGATCGAGAAGATCAGCACTCACGTTTAAGAACGAATGGCCTGCTGCACTCATTTTTTCAATAGTCTCTTCAGGTTCTGTTCGGTTAACACCGACAACCATACAACCAGCTTCCGCTAGGCCTAATGCTAAGCCTTGCCCAAGACCCGTATTGCAGCCAGTCACTATCGCTACTTTACCTTCCAGACTGAATGACTCTAAGATCATGCTCGCTTCCTCAATTACATTGGATTCATTGCGTATCATTACTACCAATAATTAAATCATACAATAAGATGTAAATGCGAAAGCGACGTTGTAGAATTTCGACCTTGCACCAAAATCAGTCGAACAAGCTGAAACGAGCAGCACAAACTAAATGAATGGGGGGAAGTGATTTGAAGAACAGAAGCCTATAACCGACTATGAACCATGATCTCGAAGATCACCTTAACCAGATATTTTAGGGATTTTGGCAACAATTCCATGATTTAAAAGAGTAAAAGGGTTATACATAATGATGTGTTATCTAAATTACTGAAATTATCATGACGCTCAAAGAGATCCTTAAAATTCCCAATGTCCGCTACTTCTTAATGTTTAGAAGCAGCTACTTTGCGCGTTTTTATTACCCTATATTCACCCTACTTTATTTAGATTACGGGCTAACCCTTTCTCAATTCGCGATACTCAATGTAGTTTGGGCAGCCACTATTGTGCTTGCTGAAGTACCGTCGGGTGCATTCGCTGATACCTTAGGCCGCAAGAAACTGGTGGTGCTGTCTTCGATCGTGATGTTTGTTGAGATCGCGATGATCGCGCTAGTACCAACCGGAAACCCCGACTTGGTGTTCATTGTTTTTCTGATTAACCGGATTCTCAGTGGCTTAGCGATGGCACTGGCCAGCGGTGCTGACGAGGCATTGGCCTACGACACTTTAAAGGAACAAGGCAATGAAGAGTTGTGGCCTCGAGTGCTGCAAATCCAGCTTCGTATCGCCTCAACCGTCGGTATCTTTGTCACGCTGATTGGTGCGGCGATGTACGACGTGAATTTTATGGCGAACATCTTTCATTTTCTTGGACTAGCCGAACCAGAAAGCACGAAAGATCTGATGCGTATTCCTGTGTTCGCCACCCTATTTGTAGCGATGATCGCCATCTATGCCGCGATTAATATGCGCGAAGAGAAAAAGGTGATGCCAAGCGACCAGACCAAATTGGCAACCACGATCTCAAGTCTAAAATTGACGATCGATGCGGGTAAGTGGGTATTTGCTACGCCTTACATACTGTTTATCTTGCTCTACTACAGCCTATTCGAACACACCTCACGCATGTTCCTAACCATGAACAGCCAATACTATCTGTCGATTGATATTCCAATTATCTACTTTGGTTTTATTGGCGCGGGTATAAGCTTGCTTAAGATCATCTTGGCAGGGCAAAGCCGAAGATTAGCAGAGAGCATTGAGCCTAAAACCTTCATTGTGGTTATGGGATTGGCAAGCATGGCGACTTATTACTGGATCAGTTTAGGTTGGTCAATTTACGGGGTCATTCCGGCACTAGTATTAATCTTTATCATCATGACGATGAACATTTTCATCAGCTACCACCTGAATAAAAAGACCGAATCACACAACCGAGCCACCGTCCTTAGTTTCAAAGGTTTGATGTTTAACCTCGGATACGGTCTGATCGGTATCTTGTACGCTTACTACTATAAGTTGGTGTCTCAAGGCTACACCGAACAAGAAATAGAACAGAACCTTGCCTTCTCGGCCTCACTGTCTTCGTTTTTCTATTACTTCACCTTACTGTTCATTTCGATAAGCGCGCTGTTCTACTTCAAGAACAGAAAACAAGCGATCTTCAAAACCGAACAACCTTAAAAACTGAGCGGCTCACGCAACTAACTATTGCTTATTGAAAGAACAAGTCGCTTCTTATATTGGTTTTATTTGTTAATATAATCAGCAAATTACATATCATATGGACGCGTCATGTCTTTTAGTTGGATAGCCTTTACTCTCCTTGCTGCCTTTAGCCAATCTTGGCGCAATGCCTTTCAAAGCAAATTAAGTGACACCATGAGTGTGGCTGGCGTGACGTTGGCGCGATTTATTTGGGCAGGCCCAATCGCCCTTATTTATCTCTATTCGCTGTACCAATGGCAGCCAGTCTCCGCGCCTAATTTTTCCGGTGAGTTTGTTTTCTACATAGTTGCTGCGGCAATCATGCAGATCCTTGCAACAGGCTTGATGGTGATGTTATTTAAGCTCGAAAACTATGCGATTGGTGCTGGACTTGCCAAGTGTGAAGCTCCGGTTTCTGCTGTGCTTTCCGTGTTATTTTTTGGCACAGCGTTGACCGTTACAGGCTGGGTAGGCGTATTAATTGGCACCTTGGGCGTGCTCATCATGAGTAGCGCTTCAGGTTGGCGAAGCCTTTCCCCCAAAGTGTTTTTGTTAGGTATGGCTTGCAGTACCGCGTTTGCTTTAACGTCTCTTTGGGTTCGAGAAGCCAGCTTGAACATCGGCCTTCCCTTCCCTCATAGTGCAGCGTGGGTGCTGTTCCTAGTTATTTCTCTTCAAACAGTGATTATCTGTACGTACCTCTTTTTCAGAGAACGCGACACGTTACACCAGATATTCAAGAAGTCGAGATTGGTGGTGATGACAAGCCTAGCCAGTGTGATCGGTTCTCTTGGCTGGTTTAGTGCAATGTCACTTCAAGCCGTGCCTTATGTGAAAACGTTGGGACAAGTTGAGGTGGTCTTTATGGTGTTAATCTCTTACTTCTGGTTGGGGCAAAGTATTGCTCGCAAAGACATTGTTGCACTCATCTTACTCTCTATCGCAGCGGTATTGGTGATGTGGCAGTGATTTGAACGTCGCCATACTTGGACGTTGGGTCAAAGAGGACTGGAAATCATACCCCAGTGAAATATTCACCCACCGCATAAATATTACGGTGGCGTAAAATGATAAGAACGGCCTCCACATAATTTTTATAGTGCACGTATCAGCTATTAATCATTACCCAATAGCATACAGCCCAATGAAAACCCTTACTCAAATCGCACTAGCAACGATCTTTTTTACAACCTCAATGATGGCATTCGCAGAGCCCGCGACAACAAACCAAGCCCAATTAGAAGCGTCAAGCACAACAGTGAAGCATGAAGGAATGACCGTGACGCTAACTGATAAACATTTTACGTCTACGGAAGAAACTAAAGCTACTGCCTCACAGACGTTAACGCAAAGCCAAAAAGCAGACTCAGCGCCACTGCCAACAATATAATGGCTTTATCAAAATAGTGGCGGGTCAAACTAACGCATAAAGACCTGTCATCATCAGGCAGTGACGAGTTCGTTAATATGACTAGGACAAATTGAAATCATATTACGACCGTTTGTTTTCGCTTGATACAACGCTTTATCGGCTCGGCTAACAAACCCATTCCAACTCTCATTCGGGTGAAGCTGAGCAACACCGAAACTCGACGTCAGAAACATCTCATTTCCTTGCACTGCTGAGATCTCTGAAATAGACAACCGCAACTTGCAAGCAATAGCCTGTGCTTGTAGGAAATTAACATTGGGCAATAAAATCATTATCTCGTCTCCGCCAAAACGGAACGCACTGGCTGTAGGCGATGTTTTGATTGCACTTTGAACCATTTCAGCAAAAGACTTGATAACGAGATCACCCACTATGTGTCCGTGTTGGTCATTGATCGACTTAAAATTATCAATATCCATCATAATGGCACTGACAGGCGTAGTCCCCGCCTGCTTCATGATAACTGGAACCATTTCATCTAATGCTCTGCGGTTTCCAAGTGCCGTTAAAGGATCGCTGTAAGACAGATCATGAATAGACCTAAGCAATCTTGCATTAATCAACCAGAGCATTGTGAAGCTCATCGACACGATAAGAACAATACTCACTAAAAAGGCAAGTTGATGAATCAGCGCGGCCGTCATGAAATCCTGCAGCTCAGCAGAAAATAGCGTCACCAATACCCGGAAAGCCATAAACCCGCCATATATCAAAAATGATAAGGCCATCATCCGAGTAGCTAAGTTTAAGTCATAACGTTGACCCTTTAACACCACAAAGGCAGTGCAAAGAGTGACAAAGGCTAAATAGAAACTAATGAGAATAATTCGAGCCTTGATGGAAGGTTCATAGTACGTGAAGTGAATAAAACCTAGCAGAAGAGCCAATATCATCAAACTGCTGAAGTAGGTACATTTTAAGGAGTATTCTCGGAACAGGCATAAACTATACAAAGCGAGATGAAAACCAAGCGCAATGACCATATTAGCACCAATAACAGTGATCCAATCCGGTAACTCCCCCCTTAGGCTCAACATCAACGGCCCAGTTCCAATAACAAATATTGAAAGGGAAAAGCTCGAGAGCCCTTTAATTGACTGTTGCGTAAATTGGAACAGCAACAAGCCAATGCAGTAAATGAAAGAGAACAAAATAATAATAAAATTAAGTGTTCTCATATCCAGCGAAAAACCATCCATGATTTTCTATCTTCCATACGCAACTAAATTTCAACATGGTCAATAATCATGTAAACCATAAAAACATTCACCATATGAATCTTTTCATTTTACAAAATAAGGGGTAGATCACATATGCGGAGATTTTTGTCGTATGAGTCCATGAAATGGATTGGCATGTAACACTCGCCCTCAATATTGCTTCATAACATCACCGAATCTACAGGCTTCTGCACTCCTTACTTGGTTGAATGACAACTGTCTGGCATTATGCGCCCAAGAAATCTCTAGGGCTGTTGACCTTAGTTATTACACAGCAAAGAATGAACGAAGGTATTCAGTGGTAGAAAACAGCCAACAATTAAGTGACCGTTACGACGAACATGGTTACTTTGTTATCAGAAATTACTTCAATGAAGCTCAAATTGCATCGCTTAGAAAAGTCGTGCTGAAATTTCATGAATCATGGAAAGCAGACAACGAAGAATTCTATAAAGAAGAGGCATTTAACTCATCTTTGATTACCGGAAGCGAGTATCTACCCGCCGACGATAGAACCGTACTGTTTGACTTCATCAGCTCAAAAAAAGTGATGGAAGTGGTCGATGCGGTGATACCAAACAAACCGGCATTCATGAACACGCAGCTGTTTTTCAACCCTGTGAACCCGCAACAAAAAGACTTCTGGCATCGCGACTGTCAATACGACTATGACATTGATGACCAGATGAAAGTCATCATGGAAACTCAAGTATTGCACCTCCGTGTACCTATATTTGATGAACCCGGGATGGAGCTTATCCCCGGAACACACAAACGCTGGGACAACGAAGAAGAATACAACGTTCGCCAAGAAGAAAACGGCAAAGTGAGCAGCGATGACATCTCTGGCGGTAAGCAGATACCGTTAGCCGCCGGTGACTTATTGGTGTTTTCAGCGGATATGATCCACCGAGGCCGATATGGCTTGGATCGTTTGGCTTTGGATATTTTGATCTTCGATTCGGCGGCAGATTATGTCGACTACGTTGATGACGACTGTTTACCAACACCAGCTATGTTGAACAGTATTGCCGACCCAAGATTGTTTATGAACACGCTACACTTAAAATCAATGCAGTAATCATAATCCATAAAGGTGCCCTAGCTATGACTGACACTAAGCAAAATACCCGAATTAGCCAGTTCCGTTTCGGTCAGCCAAAAGAATCTCTCAAGTTAGAACATGTCGCTTTGGGGGCACTAGACAAAGATAAAATTCGCGTACAAATTGAAGCCACTAACATCAACCCTAGTGATCTGTTGTCGATTTATGGTGTTGGGCAGTACAAACATAGCCACCAGCCGCCGAGAGTACCGGGATTTGAAGCGGTAGGAAGGGTTGTAGAATCCAGCAGTGCTGAGTTTTCAGTGAATCAGCGCGTGCTTGTGGTAACCAGTGGAACATGGCAGAACTATGTCGATGTATCACCAGATGACCTGTTCCAAATTCCTCAACATTTAGACAATGGCTACGCCTGTCAGTTGTACATTAATGCGCTAACTGCATGGGTGCTAACGACAGAAATAGCCAAGTTGACCCATGAAGATGTGTTGATCATCAACGCGGGCAGCTCTGCCATCGGTAAGATTTTTTTCCAGTTATCAGCATCACTCGGCTTCAAAATCATTGTTGTTACATCACAGCCGGAACAATATCCAGCCACTTCCAGTTGGGTGTTAGATGCAAACGACGATTTAGCTCCTCAAATTAAGGCGTTAGGCTTGCCGATGCCAACCGTTGCCTTTGATGCGATTGGCGGTTCACCCGGAACCAACCTTATTCACACCCTTGGCAACAATGGGCGTTTTATCAACTATGGGACGCTGTCGTTGGATTTTTACGAACCACGCTTCTTTGAGTACGCGAAAAGCCAAGACATCGATTTCAGCACCTTCTTCTTACGTTATTGGGAGGAAGCGGAAGGTAAAGATGTTCGCCGTGATAAGTTCACGACCATGCTAGATCACTTCATCACAAACGACATTCAGCTCGACGTTGACCGCTATCTGCCATTCGATGAAGTGCAAACCGCGATTGATCTCATTGAATCGAAAACCACACGCTTAGAGGGCAAGATCGTCTTACTACCAAAGTAAGTGAAAGTTGAACGATATATATACCTTGTTTATTTCAACAGGCAAGACGTTCAACAGCTTACAAACGTGTTTATTAATACCCCACGCTTAGAAAGTTTGATTCAAGGAATTGAGTATTGAGAACGCAGTAAAGAGTTGTAATGCGTTTCTCCATAACTTAAGTGGTTACGAGACAGTCATGAGTCACATTTATTTGAAACATCAATAAGTTGTATCACTAGAAATATGACACTGGTCACCCATAAGGTAGCCTCAATTCTATATGGTAGCGTCATACTTAAAACCACGATGTGAACATACTTATGAAAAGACACATACTATCAAGCGCCATCCTACTATCTCTAGCCTTTCCCACCTTTGCAGCTGATGGCGACATACACGATGTCACGATACTGGGTACTTCAGATATCCACGGTCATTTTATGGCGTGGGATTACGCGGCAGATAAACTCAACACTCGTGGTAGTTTGAGTCAAATCGCGACCAAGGTTGGTGAGATCCGCAAAGAGCAATCTAACATTATCCTTGTCGACGCTGGTGACACCATCCAAGGCAACTTCGTTGAAACCTTCAAAGACGAGCCCGTTGATCCAATGATGCTTGGCTTTAATCACATGAAATACGATGTGTGGGTTTTAGGTAACCACGAATTCGATTTTGGCCTCAAAACCCTCAACAGAGCCGTTACCCAATTTAAAGGGCAATCTCTCGGTGGCAACATCAAGAACAAAAACGGAAACCCATTCTTGCCGGGTTACACCATCCTTGAACGCGGCGGCATTAAGATCGGCGTGATCGGAATGGATACCCCAATGACGGAGGTCTTTGCGCAAGGTACAAACCGTTTAGAAGGCGTCACTTTCACTAATCCAACCTTGGAAGTGAAGAAAATCGTCAAAGAAATTGATGATAAAGTGGATGCCATCGTATTGGTTGCCCATATGGGGATTGAGAACGAGAATGACATTGCTGACACCGGTGTCACCGACATTGCCAATGCAAACCCAGAGCTTGATGCCATCGTCGCTGGTCACATGCACACTCGCATCGATAAGGCCGTTGTGAATGGCGTTATTATTACTGAGCCCGACAAATATGGCCGCGCCCTATCTCGTATCGATCTTCAATTTGAAGAGCGCGATGGCACATTCACTCTCGTCAACAAAGACAGTTTCACCTATAAAATTAAAGGTATCGACTCTGATGAGAATATGGACGAGCTATACCAGCCTTATCATAAACAACTCCGAGAAATGGCGAACAGACCTGTCGCTCAACTTACCGGCGTTGATTTAGTCCCAGAAAACGAAATCCACGGTATCCCTCAAGTCCACGTTCAAGACACAGGCATCAGTGCGCTATTCCAAGAAGCGAGCTTCTTTTATGCACCTAAAGCCAATGTCATTGCACTTCAAATAGACAACGACAATGCAGAGCTTGATGTTGGTCCAATCAAAGCTAAAGACATCGCGTACAACTACCAATACGCAGGTGGCGAAATCACGGTCTACCAGATGACAGGCAAAGAGCTAAGAACCTATATGGAATGGTCTGCGGGCTATTTCAACTCAGTGCAACCCGGTGATGTGACCTACAGCTTTAACCCTGAACGCAGAGCATCAAAATACTCAACCAATGACTTTTTCGCAGGCGTAACTTATACCATCGACCTCACTCAGCCTGCAGGTACACGCATCACCAACCTCGCGTTTGCTGATGGGGCACCTGTTACAGATGAAACCGAAATCCGTATTGGTATGAATAGCTATCGAATGGGTCATCTAACCAAGAAAGGCGGCGTGCTAGAAGGTGAATCATTCCCTGTACTCTTTGATACGGAAGCAGAGTATGGAGAAGAAGCAGGCACGATCCGTAACATGACCATCAAGTTTCTTAAGGAAGAAAAGAACGGTCAGTATGAAGGCAAGCCTCAACAACGATGGGCACTTTCTGGCTTGGAGAGCCGTTACAATGAACAGCGAGAGATCGTAAAGTCGTTGATCAATGATGAAACCATATCAATCCCAACCAGTGACGATGGCCGCTACACAAACATCGCTTCTATCAACGTGAAAGAGCTGCTGTTCAAATCTGACGAAGCGAAACAAGCTGCCATCACCACACGCGAAAAGAAACTGGCGCAGGCGACTGAGCAAGAGAGTAAGCAAATCAAACGCGAAATCACTCTGATCAAAGCGCTCAATTAAGCCCTGCTCTCAAACCAATAACGACTTAACGACGCTTAGAGCGTGGTTAAGTCGTTAATTACGGAAAGTTGAGTACGATCCATATTAAGTGACGTTGAAAAATAGAAGTAAAAGCAGACTCTTTGACACACTCATTACTATTGTAAGCAAGTACTTTGCAACTTGAAGGCTACACCGCCCCCCTTTTAGTAAAACCTAATAAATCAGATAGTTATCCACAGGCAGCCCCATTTCTTTATCTTGCCTTCCATCACATGCATGTTGATAATACGAAGAATCTCTCACATAAGGCGAGAGCTTCTTTATAGGTAATAATATGAATAACCCTGAATTGGTTTTCGCTATCGCTGCTTTGTTAGGTGCCTTAGCGAAATTAATCCTCGCAATAAAGTCCAAGTAACTAGATTTTCTTGGGCCTTACTAACCCTGATTGGCTTCAACCAATCGGGGGCGTTTTCTTTTAAAATGAATTGGAATTGGGACAATTTTTTAACATAGATATTTATTATCTATAAACAGCCCAAAAGCCTCCGAGGTGGCTCAAAACTCCCACTAACAACTGTATTCCTCCTCACACTGATCTATTTCCCTCTTTTTGCAGTACAAGTTATTAATAATTCGATATAAATCGCTCTATTGTTTGAGATTTTTGTCTACAGTTTTATAGAGCTTGTCGCTTCGGTAATTGCCACAAGTAACGACACCTTTGATGGTTAGTTTTGGTTATAAGGAAAGGAAATGGAAAGCCCAATTGTCACACTCACACATGCCAGCAAAAACTTTATTGATGGTAAAGACACCCATAGCGTGTTGGACAATGTCGACTTCGCTTTGGCGACAGGGGCAAGCGTGGCTTTGACAGGGGCGAGTGGCAGTGGAAAGAGTACTCTGCTTAACATCATTGCGGGGTTTGCACCTCTATCTGGTGGCGAGTTGTGGCTCGATAGCGAGAATACATCAAATTGGAAAGATCCACAGTGGAGCCGATTCCGCCATCAAAAATTGGGCGTGATCTTTCAACAGTTCAACTTATTGACCCCACTCAACGTAAAACAAAACATCGCCTTCCCTCTTCATTTAAATCAACAGAAGTGGAGCGACTGGTGCGATTACTTAGTTGACGCATTGGGCATCAGCGAGCTACTCGGAAGACACGTATCCGCACTCTCTGGCGGTCAGCAACAACGAGTCGCTATTGCGCGCGCGTTAGCCCATAAACCTAAGCTACTGCTTGCCGACGAACCCACAGGCAACCTCGACCACAAAGCAGGCATTGAGGTAATGAAGCTGCTGAGTGAAATCACTACACAAGGCAACACTGCCGTGCTTTTGGTTACGCACAGCCCGGAATGCGCCAGCTTTATGCAGACAAGTTTGGTGTTAGATGATGGTTATTTAAGGAACGCAGAGCTAACCCCAAGAGCAGCAGCGTTGTGAGTCATTCAATGAAGCAAACTGGCTTCGCTCATAGCCAGCTCACCCATACCAGACTGACTCTAAATTTATTCGCGGCACACTATCGTCAATCGCCACTGCAAGCGGCAGCGATTCTGATCGGCATTGTGCTTGCGGTCACCTTGTTTGTCGCAGTGCAAGCCATCAACCTCAATGCCAAACGCAGTTATGCAGAATCGACCGAGCAACTTAGCGCCCAAGCGCAGAACCTTATCATTCCACCAGCAGGGCAAAACTATTTATCAGAATCGCTTTACTTCAACTTAAGACAAAGTGGATTAAGCGCTGCGCTACCTGTGATTGAAGGGCGAGCAAGAGACGAACAAGGTCGACGCTGGTCAGTTCAAGGCAGTGAGCTAATCGCCGCCCTCACTTCAAGAGCTCGCCACTCTCGCATCGACGAAAAAAGCAATACTCAAACCAAAGAGCCAAACATTTCCCTGTTCGACAATGCCTTACCTTTGCCGCAACTCTTATCGGGTGAACCCATTGTGATGATGAGCCAGTCGCAACACCAGAACTTGGGAGAAGTAGACACACTCACTTTGGATGAAGTGCTCACCAAAGTCGTGGTATTGTCAGATGAATGGCAACTCGGTAGCCGAATGTTGATGGATATTGGGTTCGCTCAGCAACTGCTTAACAAGCAAGGGCAACTGAGCTATATCGCTATTTTTGACACGAAGAGCGACACGAACAGCAACACGAACAGCAACACGAACAGCAATACTCAGGATAAATGGCAAAGCCTTATTGGCAAGCAAGGGCAATGGATACCCAACAACCAAAGCACGGATCTCGGTTCAATTACCGATAGCTTTCACCTTAACCTCACCGCCATGAGTTTGTTAGCGTTTTTGGTTGGCCTGTTCATCGCTTACAATGGCGTGAAGTACAGTTTGCTGAAACGCAATCGGCTGTTGGTGCAAATTCAACAAGCCGGCATAGCTCCAAGCATCGTGTTTTCAGCTCTGTTAGTAGAGCTAACTCTTTTAGTCACACTGGGCGCGTCGCTTGGTTTCATTTTCGGCATTCAACTCAGCCATTGGCTACATCCCACCGTCGCGATCACGCTTGAGCAACTTTATGGTGCGACACTGCTTCCCGGCACATGGCAGTGGCAATGGTTAGTGCAAGCACTGCTGCTCACGCTGGCCGCAACGCTTGTCGCGTGTTGGCAGCACTTTAAACAGCAGGTGCGACACCCCCTCTCTTCCCATGGCGGTTTCTATCAAGCGCCGGAAGCTTCTAACGAAAATCAGCTGTTTGTTATCGGGTCAGTATTAACCATTGTCGCGTTAGCAGGGTTATGGTTGAGCGAACATCATCGCTTCACCATGGCATGGCTCGGTGTGTTAGTGGTGTCGATTCCTTTGTACCTGCCCAAAACACTCAGCGTGCTAGCGAACTGGAGCGAAAAACGCACCCAATCGGGGTTAATACAATATCTGTTTGCTGAGCTACGTGAACTTATCTCCCCTCTTTCTCTTGCCATGATGGCGTTGCTTCTCGCCGTCACCGCCAATGTGGGGATGAACACCTTAGTCGGCAGCTTTGAATTCACGTTAAAGCAATGGCTTGAACAGCGCTTACATGCCGATATTTACGTTAGCCCTGCCCAAGGTGAAATCGCAAATGTGGAGCGCTCGTTAGAGCAGTTTGAAAATGTTGAAGCCGTTTATAAGCAATACTACGTCGATGATAACTTACAGGGCTTACCGACTTTGCTCGGCACTAAAGACAAGGACACACTTGAGCAAACCATGGTGTTCCAATCCTATCTTGATGACTTCTGGACGCGCTTTTACCAAGGTGAATTAGTGGCGATCAGCGAACCCACTGCGGTGAAGCTCGGCTTGTCCCTTGGAAACCAACTCAAGCTCGACGCGATCCAAGACAAAACACTCATCGTAGGGGCCATTTTCCACGATTACGGCTCACCCAATGGGGAAGTGTTACTTGCACCTAATTTATGGCTCGAAAGCGGATTTACTGACTTACCCACCAGCTTGGGAATCAAAGTTTCTGGCGACCCACAAGTGGTGTACGAACAGCTACGCCAACAACTCAATCTGCACCCAAGTCAGCTTTACGATCAAGCACAGATCAAATCGATCGCGTTAGATATCTTCTCACAAACCTTTGCCATCACTCGGGCGCTTAATGGCGTCACATTAATGGTGGCGGTGATAGGGTTGTTCTGCGCCTGTTTCATGTTGCTCGATGCACGTAAAGCCGCGATTGCAAGGCTGTATGCGCTCGGTGTTAGTCGGAAAAAATTGATGGCGATGGTGGTCGGGCAAATCGTTGTTCTGGTCGCCTTCACTCTGGTTATCGCCTTACCACTCGGCGCTATGGTCGGTTATGTGTTGACGGACATCGTTACCCTGCGCGCCTTTGGTTGGAGTTTAAATTATGTATGGAATTGGAGTGACGCATTCAGCATCGCAGCCATCACCATTTTAGTGGCTGTGTTTGCGACCTTGATTCCACTGTGGCGTTTGGTCAGCAAACCTGTTGTATCCAGTTTACAGAGCGAGGTGTTGTGATGAATCGAGCAATAAGAGTTTTCGTTCTCACACTAGGCATCTTGTTCCTTTTAGGGTGTGAGGAGTCCACTCAACCATCAGCTCAAAATATGGGTTCGATACTTGGCGCAGAAACACAAACCGACGATGAAACACAAAAAGAGGCTGAGCAATTCACGCCGGTAGTAAAAGGTATCGACATCACCTTCCCTGCCGACCATCAAGCACACCCAGATTTTCGTCATGAATGGTGGTACTTAACCGCAAACTTAATTGATGAAGACGGCAACACTTTAGGCTTGCAGTGGACACAGTTCCGCTTCGCGGCTGCACCACAAGAAAGTGGCAATGGCGCTAAGAAAACCACGTGGCAAAGCCAGCAAATCTACATGGCGCACAGTGCTGTCACCACTAAAGACAAGCACTACGCCGATGAAAAGTGGTCTCGCGATCAAGCTGAACTAGCAGGTGTAGGCAGTTCGCCGTTTCGTGTTTATCTCGATGATTGGCAATGGACGTCGACGACCGATGACCTGTTCCCAGCGACATTAGTCGCTAACTCGGATCAATTTGGATACTCGCTTAAGTTAACCAACAACGCGCCTTATCAAAAGCAAGGCGAACAAGGCTACAGCACTAAAAGTAGCGATGGCAAAGTGGCTTCCTACTACTACAGCCAACCATTCATCGATGTATCAGGCGAGGTAACCATTGATGGAGTAACCCATCAGGTTTCCGGTACAGGTTGGATAGACAGAGAATGGAGCTCGCAATTTTTACTCGACTCGCAACAAGGTTGGGATTGGTTTGCGCTAAGGCTGAGTGATGAAACCAGTTTGGTGATATTCCAGCTTCGGAACTCTACATCAGGCAAAGCCAGTTATGCTAACGCAAGATTAATGCAGCAAGACGGTTCTGGCATCACGATTAAGCAGCAAGACATCAGCTTAACAGCCATCATGCAAACGGAAATCGATGGACGTGACTACCCAACAGAGTGGCAAGTTTCGATTCCAACTCAACAAATCGAACTGACCGTCTCGGCACTCAATCCAAATGCCAAAATGCCGCTGTCGGTTCCCTATTGGGAGGGGCCAATCGTGATTAAAGGCTCTCATTCCGGAACTGGCTATATGGAGTTGACGGGGTATTAAGTCCTGTATTAATAAAGGTGAAATCTGACAACAAATACATCTGATCATTTGGAAACAAGAGCGAGCTACAACAAGCGGTTCTTATACTGTTCTGGTGTTTGGTTCGCGTAACGTTTGAACATGGTGATAAAAGGGCTTGCTTGGTTATAACCCAATGTAAGAGCGACCTCTTTAACCGATTGGCCGTTTCTCAACAAGTCCATTGAGTATAGGTAGCGCACTCGCAGTCGCCACTCGGTAAAGCTCATTCCAAGCTCGGTCTGGCAGTGGCGAGAAAGGGTTCTTTCCGTGGTGTGGACACGTTCAGCCCAATCTTTCAGCGTCACTTCATCGGTTGGGTTCTCTTCAACAGAAGCCAATATAGGCGCTAGATACTTATTATCGGTTGAAGGCAAGAAGTGGTGTTCAACCTCACGCTGCGCAAGTTGGTCAAGCAGTACCTGAACGAGCCTTTGGTCTTGCTCGGTTTCCGCAACATTGATCCCACGATCGCGAAAATCATCGATGATAGAAGACACAATCGGCGTGATCTTTATAAGGCTGGTTTTATCTGGCAGATGTTTCGTTAGCTCTGGGGCGATATTTAGCGAACAGTAGTCCAAAGGCTTACGGTTATAACTGCAATGCATCACCCCGGCCGGTACCCAAATCGCCAAATGCGGTGGTGCTAGAAATCGGGTGCTTTCCGCTTCCATCTCTAATATACCGCCACTGATCAATTGAACCTGTCCCCATGAGTGGCTATGAACTCGGGTTTCAGTGTTCGAAAGAAACGCTTCAAAATTCATAAATACGTTGGATGGTGCCTTATCAATTGATAAGGATGGATGAAGGTTTCTGGACTGTTTTTTCAAACTTGTCTTCCTATCGCGCCTGATGTCTTCCTAAAGATACTTGTAAGTATAACGACCTGTCAAACTAGCCGCATCAACTCATTTGCGACGGAATTCACATGCATTATCTCTTACCATTTTTTACAGTCTGTATCTGGGGCGTCAATGCAATCGTCAACAAGCTTGCTGCAAGCACCATAGAACCTAGCGCGATGAGTTTTTACCGTTGGTTTTTTGCGATGTTAATTCTCACGCCTTTCTGTATTCGCCCGGTGATGAAGCAGTGGGCTGTCATTAAGCCAAACCTATCGAAATTAGCGTTCCTCGGCTTTTTAGGCATGGTGTTGAACCAATCTCTAGGTTACTACGCAGGCTTAACCACAACCGCTTCCAACATGGCCTTGATCACGTCTTTAGTCCCATTGATCAGCGTGTTTCTAAGCGTTCCTTTGTTGCACAAGTCCATTTCTAGTTTAAGTATTGTTGGCGGTGTGTTGTCACTGTCAGGCTTAGCTCTGATGTTAGGCAAAGGCGACCCTTTGTTCTTCATGCATCAAGAATTGACTCAGGGCGATGGCTATATGCTGATTGCGGCCTTTGTTTATGCTTCTTACTGTGTGTTATTGAAACGCTGGAAAATGCCAATCAGTAGCTGGGTGGTGATTTACATTCAGGGTCTGTTTGCTGTCGCGATGCTTACGCCACTTTGGCTTACCAGCGAACAGCTTTTACCACCACAACAAGCGCTCCCATTGATAGCTTACGCCGCGGTTGCCGCTTCAATTTTAGCGCCTTGGATGTGGGTGAAAGCGATTGACACCATTGGTGCTGACTCAAGCGCGATGTTCATGAACTTGCTTCCGGTTGTAGCGATAGTATTAGCCGCGACATGGCTTGGCGAAGAGATTAACCAGTTCCACATCATTGGTGGTGTGATGGTGATTTCAGGTGTCATCCTTGCTCAAATCAGAAGAAAACCAAGGCTTGAGGCTCCTCTCCCTCAACAAAGCTAAACGCATTACCCAACGCTCACATTAGGGTAAATATTCAAACTTACGTTTCTCACAGCAAATGAGAGTGGCTACTGTAATCCAGATTATGATGAGCTCTTACAGCAAGCGAGTAAAACGGAAGAACAGTCTAAACGCTTTACTTTATATCAGCATGCTGAGTCGTTACTCAACGATTCTGCAGCAGTTATGCCTCTATATCATTACAATCACACACGATTAGTGCGAAATACACTAAAAGGCTTCCCAAACAATAATCCGAAAGGAAATATCTACGCGAAGGATCTATACTTTTTGAAACAGTAAAAGTGAGCTGATAAGAAAACAATAACCACTACCACTTTAGTGGTGACTGAGATACAGTCACTTTAACTAAACCAAATCAACAGCGGTTAGTTGGCTAACACAAAAAAGGTACCGACATGAGTACCACACGGCTTAGAAACACCTAGCATTGCGCTAGGTGTTTTTTTTGCAATCAACCTATCTAGTGACTTAATCAGTATTTCTATTCTCTTACTTGATATCACTTCATCCATGTTTGCCATTCGCCTGATACGCCTTTAAGCACCGATATTCATCAACTGATCATCTGTTTGAAAAAAATAGTCTTAACCGTGAGATTATCCGCTTTAACTTATGTCACCTTAAGTATATTGTTACTAGCAAGTAACAAGCATGTTATGCAGCACAATAATAATGAAGGAAGATAGATGAGCAGTAGCAATAGCCGACAAGATGGTAAACGAGACGTTACTCTGCGTTTTTTAGCTGAACCCGGGGATGTGAACTTTGGTGGTAAAGTTCATGGTGGTGCAGCAATGAAGTGGATCGATTTAGCAGCCTACGCTTGTTCTGCAGGTTGGAGCGGTAAATACTGTATAACAGCCTATGCAGGCGGAATTCGATTCGTTGCCCCAATTCATGTAGGCAACCTTGTGGAGGTAAGTGCAAAGGTCATCTACACAGGTTCATCTTCAATGCATATCGCTATCGACGTGCAAGCAAGCGACCCTAAAGAGCTCAATAACCGCCTAACAACTCACTGTATCGTTATTATGGTCGCTGTCGATGAGAATGGTAATCCGACTAAAGTGCCAGAGTGGATACCAGAGACGCCAGAAGACATCGAATTACGAGGTTCGGCTATTCGCCTAATGAACATGCGAAAACAGATTGGTGAAGAGATGGAAGCTCACGTGAAGTACCTGAAATAAGGTCCACCAGCAGCCCTCCCCCTACAAAACCTTATTACAATGCCAAACGCCTGCTTGGCATTGATCTATTTGACACCTTCGTGCTCTACACAGTCACATCCGCTGCACACCAAATATAGACGATAAGAGCGTGATACCCAGCCAAAGGTTGAAATGAATCGGCACTTGTTCACTGATTTATTTTGACTGTAATAAAGTCGTCATTTTGCTCTGATTAAATACCGCCAATCATAATAGATGCATTTGAATTTCTTGGAGCCACTCTTGAGCGTCATACGCCCCACTCTTAGCGAGTCTACACTGAACAATTTAAAGGCTGTTGAGTACCAATGGGTTAGAACTTTGTACGTCGAAGGATACGACAGCAATGAAATCAACCACTATATCCTAACGTGTTTTGGCGGAGATCCGACATTTGCCGATCTATTTCGTCGCGTGGCACTCGATCAAGAAAGCATCTATGTGTTATTGCAACACTTAGGTTGTGCTCCCTCGAGCAAAGAGTTCTGACTTCTAAGTCCCACCAAAAACCAGGCATATAAGTAAGCCCACCTCCATAGCCCTCATGAATATCGCTTAAATATTCTGTAACTATCTCTCGCTTACCCATACATTTTCAGTGCAATTTCAGGTTTTGTTGCATACAAATCATTGAAGTATCACGCATTGGAATATTAGCAACATATCAATAGTACAACGGCCACTTATACTGAGTGTCTGATTTGTGAGACTAGTTCATTTCTACAAGTAACCAAAATGAAGTGGTCGGTATTTAGGAGAGAAGTAACTCGAAACTTTGGGTTTTAAAGTAGATATGAGCGCGATAGTTGACGAGTAACGCTAAGACAAAAAAATAAAAAGTAGCAGGCATAAAAAAACCCAAGTAAATACCTGGGTTAGAGTTACAAAAACCACTAATCATTAATAGCGTAAGGAACCTGATTAGTAGCCAGCTATGCGTAACCTGAGGGTTATTTTTATTACTGATCGGCGGCCAAACCAAATGATGTAATAAAAATGCCAATATAGAGCGACCTAACGGTCGCTCTTTTTCTTTCTTATAGAGTACAGCTTATCCTTTTACACCACCTGCCGTCAAACCGCCAACTAACCAACGTTGAGCAAGTAAGAACACGATAGTAATCGGAAGCGCTGATAGTACAGCCGCTGCCGCAAAGTCACCCCATAGGTAGTTCTGAGGGTATAGGTACTGCTGCATACCTACTGCTAGTGTGTAAGAGTTCACATCCGATAGTAGGATTGAAGCAACTGGCACCTCACCAACAACACCAATAAAAGACAGAATAAACACAACCGCTAGGATTGGCACAGACAGTGGTAGTAGAACCAGTCTGAATGCTTGCCAAGGTGTTGCACCATCAAGTGCTGCCGCTTCTTCCAGAGAGTTATCTATCGTTTCAAAGTAACCCTTAATCGTCCATACGTGCAGTGCAATACCACCTAGGTAAGAGAAGATTAGACCACCGTGCGTGTTCAAGCCTAAGAACGGAATGTATTGACCAAGTTTGTCAAACAGCGCGTAGATTGCTACTAGAGCGAGTACTGCTGGGAACATTTGGAAAATCATCATCGCTTTCAGGATAGTTTCTTTACCTTTGAAGCGCATACGAGCAAATGCGTAAGCCGATGTTGTAGACAGTGCCACAATTAAAATAGAGGTAATACCTGCTACTTTTATTGAATTCCATAACCAAGTCAGTACTGGAAACGGAGGTGGCGTTACCGAGCCATCAGCATTCGTCACTGACATACCTAATGCTAGCTTCCAGTGTTCCAAAGATGGGTTATCTGGAATCAAGCTACCGGTTGCGAAGTTACCTTCACGGAATGAGATAGCAATAATCATTAACAGTGGAAAAATAATCAGCGCTAAGAAGCACCACAGCGCAAAATGCGTTGCCCATAGTCGGTATTTAAGGCCTTTACCTTGTACCATAGCCATTGTCGTGCTCCTTAATCTTGAGTCAGTTTAGTGAAACGAAGGTTTAGTAACGCTAGTGCACCAACCAATAGGAAGATAAGCGTTGCGATGGCACTTGCTAGACCGAAGTCTTGACCGCCGCCGCCTTCGAATGCAATTCGGTACGTGTAACTTACAAGCAAGTCTGTGTAACCCGCTGGCTCAGAAGTACCAATCATGTTCGGGCCACCGTTCGTCAATAGTTGAATCATTACAAAGTTGTTGAAGTTAAAGGCAAACGCTGCAATCAATAGCGGTGTAAGCGGTTTAATCATCAATGGGAACGTAATGCGCTTGAAGTTATCAATGAAGTTCGCACCATCAATCGCTGATGCTTCGTACAAGTCTTCAGGAATCGCTTTTAGTAGACCCATACATAGAATCATCATGTAAGGGAAACCTAGCCATGTGTTAACAATCAACACCATGGTTTTTGCAAGAATCGGGTCTGAGAACCAGTTAGGACTTAAACCAAAGATACTCTCAAGCACCATGTTGATCTCACCAAAGCTTTGGTTGAATAGACCCTTAAAGATAAGAATCGAGATAAACGCTGGTACGGCGTAAGGCAAAATCAGCAGAACACGGTAAACTGCGCGGCCTTTCAGCTCTTCCCATTGCACAACGTTCGCCAGAATCAAACCAATCGCAAGTGTGAAGGCGACAGTACAAATCGAGAACACAACCGTCCATATAAAGATGCTAATAAACGGTTCTTTAATGCCGTCATCTTTCCAAACACGTTCGAAGTTAGCTGTTCCGATTTCTACAACAAAACCTGGAGAGATGGTGTTACCCGTAAACTCACCTTTATCATCAACTGGTTGATAGAAACCAACTTCCATGTTTGGCTTCAAGGTTTCGCCAGATTCATTGTTGTATAGCGTTTCACCGTCGTCCTGAAGAGTGTAAAGCGGAGCAACAGCAGCAAACTTACGTAAGCCACTCATGCGGATGTCATCACCGTTTGGCAGATGGAAATCAACACCACTGATCGCTGAGCGGTTTTGGATGATCGCTTTGATCTTCTCTTTTTCACCTTGCGCAGACTCGATTGCTGATAGGTCCATCTCTGTTGCTGTCATACCTTCTAAAGAAAATACGTCAGTTGCCAACAGCTGGTCGCCATCTTTCACTACGATCTGGTGACCGTCATCTGTTTCGTACAAAGTAAATGGGTAACTTTCACCGCTTTGGAATGAACGGTCTAAAAGAACGGTTTGAGTACGCTCTAAAGAAAGCTGGTTTTTTGCGCTGTAGTTAGTAAACGCAAGCCCTACGGTGTATGCCAATGGGAAAAGAATGAACAAGATCATTCCGGCAATACCTGGGTAAATGTAACGGTGGGCGTAAGTTTTCTTACTGCCAAAAATGTAAAGTGCCAAAGCCGTTAAGATCACCGTAAGCAGCGCAAATGCGAGCTCACCGCGAGAATACATTAAAATTGTAGCGTAGCCGTTAATTAAACCAACACTACCAAGCAACCCCCATTTGATGAAGACGCTTTTACTGCCTGGAAGGCTTGATGGTGCCGGGATCGCATCTGAACCTTGAACTGACTGCATAGAGGAACCTGCTAACGAGATATAAAAATAGAAAAGTAAGGAGAGGTTACCCCCTCCTTAAAAGGTAATGCTTTATTATTACTTAGTCATACGAGCTTCAGCAGCGTCGAGTGCTTGATCAACAGATTGACGACCGTCAACTACGTTACCGATCGCTTCTTCCATGCTGTACCAGAACGTTGTGAACTGAGGGATGTTAGGCATGATTTCACCGTTCATCGCGTTGTCCATTGTTGCTGCAATACGTGTATCGCTGTCTAGTTGACGTTGGAAAGAGTTAAGAGCAACAGCACCAAGTGGCTTGTCATCGTTCAAGGTTTTCATACCTTCATCTGTTAGTAGGTAGTTTTCCATGAACTCAACAGCTAGGTCGCGGTTTGGAGAAGCAGTACTGATACCACCTGCCCATACACCAACGAAAGGCTTAGACGCTTTACCGTTAAACTTAGGCAGTGTTGCTACACCGTAGTCTACGCCAGCTTTCTCAATGTTTGCCCAGCCCCAAGGACCGTTGATTGTCATTGCAACGTTACCTGCAACAAACTCAGACTCAGCTACTGAGTAATCCATATCGGCAGAGATAACTTTGTCTTGTACCATCTTCTCGATGAAACCTAGAGACTTCTGAACACCGTCAGTCGCTACGCCCGCATCTTTAATATCGTAACCTTCAGCAGTTTGTTTGAATGCGTAACCGCCGTCAGCTGCTAGTAGAGGCCATGTGAAGTACGCGCCGCCACGTAGAGGCCACATGATTGCTTTTTTGCCGTCTTTTTGAAGCTCAGCGTTAAGTGCTGGAATTTCTTCCCAAGACTTAGGTGGGTTAGGAACAAGCGCTTTGTTATAAATTAGAGAAACTGACTCAACAGCAACAGGGTATGCGATTGTTTTACCTTCGTATGAAACAGCGTCCCATGCGAAGTCTACGATACCTTCTTTAGTTTCTTTAGAAGGTTTGATATCAGCAAGAAGACCCGCTTCTGCAAAACCACCAAAACGGTCGTGAGCGTAGAAGATCATGTCTGGGCCGTCACCAGCTGCTGCTACTTGAGAGAATTTCTCTTCTAGTTTATCTGGGAAAGCTACTGTTACTTTAACGCCAGTATCTTCTTCGAAACGTTTACCTACTTCAGCCATTCCTTCATAAGCTTTGTCGCCACCAACCCAAATAGTTAGTTGACCTTCTTCGATAGCAGCGTTTGCACCAAATGAACCCAGAGCTACTATTGTGCCTAGAGCTACAGCGCTTAGAGCGTTTTTCATGTCAATATCCTTTTTATATTTATACGTAGGGCGCATTCAATTAAGACGAGCCAGTTTTCGGAGGTTATGATCTGAGAAAATCGATGACAGCTCATCATCCTAGCCACTACGCCCTAGCTATTATGGCTTAATTTCGTGATCGTCATCCGGTCAGATTAGAGAGCGAAGTCACAAAGTGTATACTCATCGTGATCCACATCACCGTTACGTGGTGGATTTATTTGAACTGGATCGCCAATTGAGGATAACCCCATTTATCTACTCCTCCCCTCCTACTCCCCCTAGTTAATTTTCCATTAGGAGGATGTACCCTTACGCCATTTCACCGAAACTGCATTCATCCAAGAGTGGATAGTAAGAACCCTTTACCGGCAAGTGTTATGCGTTGACGCATTGTTCATTTAGTTGGCTTCACTGCCCGCTGGTGTCTTATATTAGCATCGAGCTAAATCTGTGATTGAATCACGGGGGAGGTTTAGCTCGATGTGGGGGAAATGGGCATCAGTTTGGCTATGACGGGTGGGCTTGGTTAAAGAAGCCAAGTCTCACCCACTTTTTTTCTTACTCACTCAATACTTACCAATTCCTACAGTTACTGCTGACCCAAAAATTTCTTATAATGATAAGCAGTAAAACTTAAAATTTGATCGATCGAGGACAAGCTAGATGGCGAGTGTCACGTTAAAAAACGTTTATAAATCATATGGTGATGTACAGATTTCTAAGGACGTAACCTTAGACATCAACGAAGGTGAATTCGTAGTATTCGTTGGACCATCAGGTTGTGGTAAATCGACACTATTACGTTGTATCGCAGGTTTAGAAGACATTACGTCTGGTGATTTGTACATTGGCGACCAACGCATGAATGACGTTGAACCGTCAAAGCGTGGCGTGGGTATGGTATTCCAATCGTACGCGCTTTACCCTCACCTTAACCTTTACGACAACATGTCTTTCGGTCTTAAGCTAGCAAACGCAAATAAAGCTGAGATCGACAAACGTGTTGAACATGCTGCAGAAATCCTTCAGCTTGGTCACCTTCTTGAGCGACAACCTAAAGCGCTTTCTGGTGGTCAACGTCAACGTGTTGCGATTGGTCGTACTCTGGTTTCTCAACCAAACGTATTCCTACTTGATGAGCCTCTATCAAACCTAGATGCTGCACTACGCGTTCAAATGCGTTCGCAAATCACCAAGCTACAACGTCAACTGGGTTGTACCATGATCTACGTTACCCACGACCAAGTGGAAGCGATGACAATGGCGGATAAGATCGTTGTTCTTGATGGTGGTTATGTATCTCAAGTCGGTAAGCCGCTTGACCTTTACCACTACCCTCAAAACCGTTTCGTTGCTGGCTTTATTGGCTCACCGAAGATGAACTTCATGTCGGTACACATCGAGCAAGCTGAAGCAGAACGCGTATTGGTACAACTTTCTAATGGCATGACTTTCTGGATTCCTGTTGACGGGACGACGGTTAATGCCGGCGATCGCATGTCCCTGGGTATTCGCCCTGAACACTTGATGTCTGCTGAAGCAGGTGACGCGACGATTGAAGCTGACGTGATGATGGTAGAGAAACTAGGTAACGAAACTCAGGTTTACCTAAACCTTGAAAGTGCCGATGCTGATGTTATCTATCGTCAGCCAGACACGTTAACAATCGAATCAGGTGACAAGTTGGCGATTGGTATTCCAGCGCACCGTTGTCACCTGTTCCACAGCGATGGCCGCGCATGTCGTCGTTTGTACAAAGAATACGGCACAGACTAATCGCTTAGCCTTTTAGGATATAACTTGCCCATATCGAATCCCTCTTACTCAGTAAGGGGGATTTTTTATGTGCTGGAGACGGTTTCACTTACATAGAATAGTTTATGAGTCAGCCATTAGCTCTTTCGCTAGCGGCAATAAAAAGGCTATTTACTCATCAGTAAACAGCCTTTCGATAACAGATAGTGCGTCGCTAGAAGTTAGCGTTTCTGCTTGAAGGTTACTTGGTATTCGCCAATACCTTCATAATGGAAGGTCGTTGGTTTATCGAATTCCATTTCCACGATACCGCAGTAAGAGCCCGTGATAATTGCTTCACCCGCTTGGAAATCAACACCACGACGCGTCATGTAGTTAATCAGCCAGTAAATTGGGCTTGGTGGCAGTGTATTCGGGTGCTTACCGTCGAATGCTTGAACTTGCTCGCCTTGAGTCACTTCAATACTGATCTCTGCAGAAGTGAACGCTTTTTCGCGATCAATCTCAGGGCCAATGAATAAGCCTTGGTTTACTAGGCCATCGGCCAGTTTTTCATAGAACTCAGCGCCGCTGTCATCCGCAAAACGAGATTGCATTAACTCAAGTGCCATGTGACAAGAACCAATCGCTTCGTTGATTTGCTCTTCGCTGTAGCCTTCTTGGTTTGCAGGCAGACTCTTAGCAAGAGTAAATGCAATTTCAGGCTCAACACGCACTACATCGTTGTCTGCAAACAGTTCACAAACTTCGCCTTGTTGAACGCTGCCCGAGAAGATTGGCGCAACAACAAACTTGTCTTCAGCCAGAGGAAGTAAGCACTTCCAACCGCCGACTTTATCGCTTTTCAAATCGATCATTGAAGATTGGATCTTTAGCGCATCTTCCAAGTTATTCGGACGGTACTGTTCGTCCAATCTTGGTGCTTTGGTGCCAGCAACGCGACGACTCAACAGTTCTTCAGCTGCTTGTTTAAATACATTTGTCATATAATACCACCTTTAGTTTTATGACCAGTATAATATCGGATTTCTTAGAGCTTGAATAGACAATTCAACAACGGTGCTACACCGAAAATTCAGCCATCAATTTTCGCATATTCTAGACGCAAACAACTGAAATTATTTTGATTTAAAGACAACAAAAGCCAGTAAGTTGAAGTGACCCCATAAAGTTGGACATTTCTGTTAAGCGGCTTTCAAGGCCTGAGTTCGATATTCTATCGGAGTCAGGCCTTTTAGTTTCACTTTTATACGTTTGGTATTGTAGTACTCGATGTATTCTTTAATTTGCTCTATCAGAGCATCTGCATCTTCAAAGCTTTGGTTGTGATACATCTCGGTTTTGAGTAAAGCAAAAAAGTTTTCAGCAACAGCATTATCCAAGCAGTTACCTTTTCTCGACATGCTTTGCGTTAACCCACTCTCCGCTACCTTTTTCTGATACTGTCGATGGCGATATTGCCAACCTTGATCGCTGTGTATAATTGGCTTTGAGTTGGGTTTAAGCGTTGATATAGCCTCCGTCAGCATATCCGTGACAAGCGGCAAGCAGGCATTTTTGGCCACTCTATAAGCTACCACTTCCTGAGTAAACAAGTCGACAACTGGAGACAAGTATACTTTCTGCTCTTTGACTTTGAACTCCGTGACATCAGTTACCCACTTTTCATCGGGTTGAGTCGCACTAAAATCTCTTTCAAGCACGTTGGGAGCAGCTGTTCCAGACTCTCCTCGGTATGAACGGTACTTTTTAATCCTGACCGTCGATTTAAGGTTGAGCTGAGCCATAAGCCTTTGAACCGTTTTGTGATTAAGCGCGACCCCCTGATTTTTTAGTTCTAAATGAATACGACGATAACCGTATCGGCCCTTATGTTCATGATAAATTGACTTTATCAACCGCAGCTCACGTTCGTAGCTATTTGGGCGCTTGCTCGTTTGAGCCTGATAATAAAAGACACTTTTTGCCAGCTGTAGAGTCTGCAGTAAGTGCTTCAACGGGTACTTGCCTTTAAGAGTTAGAGCTATGACCGCTTTTCTTTGTTCGACGGTTTTTCCTGCTCCAACTCTTCCAACTTTTTAAAACAGCATTCTCGGTTCGTAAGTAGACTAACTCCTCTTTTAGCTCCTCAAGTGTCATTTCATTATCAGGCTTAGTGGTTCGTTGAGGTTGCTGTTTCATTGAGGGTCTTCCTTTCTGGCGCATTTTGAGCCCCTTGATACCGAGCTCATTAAATCGTTTGAGCCAGACAGAGAGTATCCCAGGGGATGAGAGGTTTAATACTGCGCTAGTGTGCGTGAGAGACCATTCATTCGTCCACATTAAATTCAATGCTTTTCGTTTTGTTTGAGCAGTCGCGGCATGCTTAGTTGGTAAAAATGAATCAGTACCATGGATGGCAAAGACTTGAGCCCAATACCGTATCTGCCTTGAAGAAATTGAATATTGTTTTGCTAAGTAGAGAGATGACGTGCCATCTAAGTATTGCTTAGCAATGATACATTTTAGCTCTCGGCTATATTTGGACATAAAAAGACCCCCAATAATTGGTGTCCAACTATTGGGGGTCAGTTCATATTCGTTACTGGCTTTTCGATGTGTTACTGATGATTAGGCTTTACTGCCCTTTCAAGGTCTTCTTAAGGTTTTGCATGAAGTCTCTGAAGTGAGGCATAAAATTAACAAACAGAGGATGCTTTCTATCTTGCATCATCAATGGACCGAGTAAGCGGATACTCACACCCAGTCGTGCTGCTGATTGCTCATCTAAGCCGCTGTCTTGTTTGATCTTCTCAACAATCGCGAACATGTTTTCTCTGTCTTCAATTTCAAACTGCATGGTTTGAAGTTCGCGGTCTTCTTTAACGCTCACTTCTTCAATAGTGATGCGGTAGTTATTGTGTTTGCCTGTAAATGCTTTCATGTGGATCTCCTACAATGCTGTGAAATGTTTTGGCTAGCTCTTCATGAATCGTTCTAGCTTAGGTTTAACCGTCATCGACATTACGACCATGATCGTAAGGCCAATAGGAAGCGCGGCAATAAATCCATTAAACCATCCACTGGTAAACGCCGATGTATCTGAAAATCCAATATTATTTGCCGCTGTTACAAATGCCATCATGGACTCCATTATGAATGCCATGATCAGTCCTACGATCAGGTTGCGAACTTTCTCGCTATAAGTTGTGAACACTCTAGCAACGGCTTTGGTTACTAAAGCCATCATCACCGCGCCCATTGGCATCATGATCACGACAACAAGGGCTAACGAAGAAAGCCAGTTGCCAATAAATGCCTCGCCGAATCCGACATTCATGTAGGTCATCACGGCCGTTAAACTGCCGCCAATCGTCAGCATTAAGCTCATCATGACCAAAACTTTGTATAAAACCGGTGTGCCTTTTTGCTCAGGAAGAGTTGGCGTTAGAGTTGCTTGAATCGTCATATCTATTTCCTGTCTTGAATTTACGAACAATTAAGTTGATAATGTCAACTACATTTCTAAGGATCGTTTATGTCTGATAACACATCGCTAGAGTCTATCTTTCGTTTAGTGCACTCTTTGAAACGTCAAATGAGCGAACAGATTGAGAGCTTAGACTCAGAGATCGCCCCTATGAACATTCGTGTCATGAAGATCATTACTAAGAAGTCTCCATGTACCGCTATCGATATCGCACACTTCCTAGATCGTGATAAAGCACAGGTCACTCGGCTCATTAATGCCTTGATCAATCAGGAACTTGTGAAGAAGTCTCCGAACCCGGAAGACAAGCGCAGCCAGTTATTGGTTCTGACCGATAAGGGTCAAGAGATCATGAGTAAGGTCTCGGATATCGATCGAGACATGCTGAAGAGAATGACCAAAGGCATGGCCGAAGATGAGTTAGAACAATTCAGAAAAATTGCGAAGAAAATGGCGCAGAACTTAGAAAGCTGATCTTCAAAACGAAACGAAAAAACGCCACCGAATCGAATGATCAGTGGCGTTTTTTGTATCAGCTGGTTTTATACAGATTAGCGGTATGGCGACCTCTCACTTAGAAGAGAGTGTTAATTAGATGCCAGTTTCCACCATGCCTGAACAGGTATCGGCTCTGAGATCACCAAACGCTCACCCATCACAGGGCTTACCATTTGTACATCTCGCTCTTTGCTAATCGCCAGAGCTTGTTCCATTGGATCTTGCCAATCATGCATAGAAAGGTCGAAGGTACTGTTGTGGATTGGCATCATCACCTTACCTTGCAGATCAATGTGTGCCTGAACACTCTGTTCTGGGAACATATGAATATCCGCCCAAAGTGAGTTATACGCACCCGTTTCAACCATGGTTAAATCAAACGGCCCAAAACGGTCGCCAATCTCTTTAAAGCCATTGAAGTAACCAGAATCACCGCTAAAGAAGACTTTCTTGTCTGAAGCGTTAATAACCCAACTGCCCCACAGTGTTTGGTCACGATCAAGCAAGCCACGTCCAGAGAAGTGCTGTGTCGGCGTTAACGTGAACTCAATGTCTGAGGCTGTTGCCGATTCCCACCAGTTCAATTCAATGATCTTCTCTTTATCCACGCCCCACTTTTCCAATAGTGCGCCCACTCTTAATGGCACTAAGAACATCCCCACTTTGTCAGCGAGCACCTTAACGGCACCTTTGTCTAAATGGTCGTAGTGATCGTGGCTGATCACCACCACGTCGATATCGGGTAGGTCTTGAAGTGTGATTGGTGTCGGATGAAAACGTTTTGGCCCCATCCATTGCACGGGTGATGCACGATCACTGAACACAGGGTCAGTCATCACTAACTTGCCATCCAGTTTCATCATCACACTGGAGTGACCTAAGCGGTAAGCAACGTCGTCTTGTTCTTCGATCAATTGCTCAGCTGTCATTGGAATCAAAGGCAATGCAGCGCGCGGCACTGGCTCGTTTCTTTCCACAGTCACGTATGCTTTTAAGATTGAAAAAATATCAGACATACCCGATTTGTATTCCAACTCACTGTTAGCAAACTTCTTTGGAAGCTTATCTAGATTGTCGTTTGATTGTGAACCTGTGCTTACGATAGCGACCACGGCAAGTACTCCTAAAATCGGTAATAGATATTTTTTCATTGGTATCTCTTTAACCGTTGGGATAGACCCAACAAATAAACTACACCGACTAGTTTACATATCAAAAATAAAAAGTAAACCACCGAGTGTAATTTTTAATTTATCTAGACGTGAGCGTGCCAAAGTCGATTTTGGAGAAACCGACTTTGAAAACGAATTAACTTAGTTATTTAGCTAGTCAGAAAGGTTAATCAGCAGACCATACATTTTTGAAATCTGGCCATCCCCAGTTGGTGATGGCTACGTTTTTCAGAATCCCTTGGAAACGAACGGTCTGTAAGTGATGGAACATAGGCACTAACCAATAATCTGAGATCAGAGTAGAAGCGATAGGTTCTAGCTCTGCCAAGTAATTAGGCAGTTCCACGGATGCTTTATGACTATCCAAGCGCTGCTTGAGCCAATCGCTGTTCATCTCTCCCAAAGCAGAGTGCAAAACAGGATCGTTCATCATCCACGAGAACAGCGAAGATGGAGCATTGTCATCGAGGTTCAAGTTACACAGCACCAAGTCCTCCTTTAACTCGCCACTCTGAGAGAGCTGCGCCAACTCTCGAAAACTGTAGGTGTTCACCTTAACTTCCACACCATATCGTTTGAGTATATCGGATACGCAAATCGCACATCGATACAACGCATAATAATCATAAACCGCAATACTCATCTTTTTCGGCAGTTGTGTCTCTTTCGAAGGCGTTCGATACAATTCCTGCCAACTTGGCAGTATATTTTGAGCTAAAGAGACACTGAACAAACCCTTGTTATGTTCCAACTGAGACAAAATCGCTTGTGGGTTGGTCAGTTCTGAAAGGTATTTGCGCTGCTCATTATTTAGTGGGCTAGCCGCTGAGTTCTGATTGAAGAGGATAAACAGACACCCATCCTCGACTCGGCTACGAAGGCCGTCTGTGTCTGCTGAAACAAGTTCCGCATCGCTTTTCCCTAACTGATGGAAGCAAGAAGAATCTTCATAAGGCGATACGTGCATTTGGCTATCATCGAAACGAGCAGTGCCCGTCATTGATTCCTCAAACTGCCAGATGGTCACCTCATCGGTTAACGAGCGGCAACCATAATAGTGTTCAAATGCGGCGAGTTTGATTCGTTCATTGTTGGTCTCAACCACTTTAAATGGACCGGTACCAATAACAGCATGGGACACAGAACTTAATGGAGACGGTTCGCGGGTGACTTGCGCTGCGGGTTGAATCGAATATTTAACGCCAGCAAGTAAACCAGCAAAGCCGGTATCGGCTTTGGTGAGTTGAAAGCTGATCCTCAATGGCTGCTCACTGTAAACTGAAGCGACATGGGCGAGCTCTGTTTGATAGAAAGGTAAAGTTTGCAATGCAGAAAACATCGAAACTAATTGCTTAGCATCCACAGGCTGTCCGTCATGGAAAGTAAGTCCCGGGCGCAGATAGAAAGTCCAAACGAGCTTTTCAGCATCATATTGCCAATGATGCGCCAGTTCAGGCTTCAACTCGCCTTTGCCATTACAAGTCACTAAACAACTGAACACTTGCCTGATCAAAAATCGTTCACTACTACGATGAATATGGTGCGGGAACAGATCTTCGAACTTACGTTTGTAGGTTAATTGGACGTGCAGTAACCCTTCGCGCATCGTCGCACCGGATGTTTCTTGGAGAAGAGAGCCAAACACTGCGCGGTCATCATCCAAAATAGAGAGCGCTTTTTCGTACTTACCCTGCTCTATCAGCTTGCTGGCAACATGTTGAGTCAGTTGTTGATTGCTAAAGCGCAATGTCAGGTTAGAACGTTGATTCCTGCCGACTTTTGGCTCCCACACCACCCATTCAGCTTGATGCATCTTGCCGAGTAAGGTTCGTGCATGGCGCAAACTGGTAAACAGCTTGTCTGCCACCTCAGTCAAAGTCACCGAATGTGAGATGTTTGGCTCGAACGAATCCAGCCTAGTGTAGTAACGCATCATGTTTAGATCAGACAAATAATGAACCTTTTAGAAACAACCCTTCCTCATAAAGCCGATTATAAAACACATTTGTCTTTAAGTGACGATAAAAGACAAAAACAGGAACAACTTACCAAAAAACCGTCTGTTTATCACTTCCTGTTAAATGGCCATAATTAATGGGTCAGCAAGGAACTTTGAGTTCCCACCAAAGCCTAATACAAGAGAAGTAATCATCATGAGAAAATACTATCTTAATAAGCTAAAAAGCACCTGTAGCAAGCTCGAAAGAGAAGCACTACGAACACTTATAGAGCTATGTAACTGGCGTTATTAGTACACTTTTAAGCACCGAGTTAACGCGAGTTGAGCACAACCTAATAGGCTCCTACCCCCAATATGAGTTAGGTCTCAACTCGCTTTTCCATTCCAAATCCCCTCCCAACCCAGTTGTACCAATCGCTCACGCATTCGATAAATTTCTGTTGTCGACTCGACAAATTTAATTCGTTTTCTTAGTTAAACGAAAAGCCTTAAGGTTCGCCCCGAAGCAAGCAAGGAGCCTCAGAAAAACTGAAAGCTCAGCTAACAACTAATTTATTTGCAGTTACCAATCAGGTATTAACTAAGGAAACGCCATGCGTATCGCAATTCTTTCTCGCAACGAAAATCTATACTCTACTTCTCGCTTAAAAGCGGCTGGAGAAGCACGTGGTCACCAGGTCGATGTTATCGACACGCTGCACTGTGATATAGATATCGCGAGTAACAATCCGAAGATTCGCTACATGGGTGAAGAGCTACCTCAATACGATGCTGTTATTCCACGTATTGGCGCTTCCATTACCTTTTACGGCACTGCGGTTGTTCGCCAATTCGAAATGATGGGCACTTTTTGTATCAATGAGTCAGTAGCAATCAGTCGTTCTCGCGACAAACTGCGCTCACTACAATTGTTGTCTCGTAAAGGTATTGGCTTACCAAAAACAGGTTTCGCTAGCCGCCCGGACAAAATTCAAGACTTGATCAAAAACGTAGGTGGTGCGCCACTGGTTATCAAGCTTCTTGAAGGTACTCAAGGTATCGGCGTGGTTTTAGCAGAAACAAACAAAGCAGCTGAAAGCGTTATCGAAGCATTCATGGGCCTAAAAGCGAACATCTTGGTTCAAGAGTTCATTGAAGAAGCTAATGGCGCAGACATTCGTTGTTTTGTTGTGGGTAACAAGGTTATTGCAGCAATGAAACGCCAAGCTGGTGAGGGTGAATTCCGCTCTAACCTGCACCGTGGCGGTACAGCTCAACTGGTTAAACTAACCAAAGAAGAGCGCGCTACAGCAATCAATGCTGCGAAAATCATGGGTTTAAACCTATGTGGTGTAGATATTCTACAATCTAAGAATGGCCCTGTTGTAATGGAAGTGAACTCTTCTCCTGGCCTAGAAGGTATTGAGAAAGCGACAGGTAAAGATGTAGCAGACATGATTTTCGAATTCATCGAGAAAAATGCAAAACCAAACGCTAACCGTACTCGTGGCAAAGGCTGATTTAACACCGTTAACTCATGATTGGAAATGATATGAACAATAAAATGATCATAGGGAATACTGAAGCACTTTGCTTACCAGAGTTAGGGATAACTGGACTACATACACGTGTTGATACAGGGGCTAAAACCTCTTCTCTACACGTAGACAATCTACTATGTGTAAAAACAGACGGTGAGAACTTCGTGGAATTCGATCTTCACCCAGACGTTTACCACCTAGAAGAGACTGTGCGCTGCAAAGCGAAGCTGAAAACAAGTAAGAAAATCAAATCATCTAACGGCGAAGTTGAACACCGTTGTGTGATTGAAACCATGCTAAAAATGGGTGGTCAGGAATGGCCTATCGATATCACGCTAAGCAACCGTCAAGATATGACTTATATGATGTTGCTTGGTCGTCAAGGCATGAGTGACAAAGTGATTGTTGATCCAGCGGGTGAGTTCCTGCTAACTCACTAATCCGAGTCATCGTAACCGCTCCACAGGTTATAGCTAAAGTTAGTCACAACGATATAAGGCCAGTCTCATGACTGGCCTTATTGCGTTCTATTCTTTAATTTCAAGTTGCCGATCTTACTTTGAGCTTATCTATTTCTTAGATTTACCATGAGATTGAAAACCAAATCGCCAAATCGATAACAACAATTTCTTGGTTTTAATTTTTGTCACTCGCCAATGTGTAACGGGCCTTCTTGGCGCACTCATTAACAGATGTTCAAAAGCTTTCTGACTAAAATCGACTTGACCACCATGCGCCACCAGCAAGGTATCAAGCTGCATCTCATAGATACGAGATACTGACGCTCGGTACTTGTTAGGATGAAAGATAGGGAAAGGCGGAATCAGTTTCTTTTTCACTTCCACCATTAGGTCTGCGACATAGGCAACGCTGTGAGATGGGCAATAAACCGAAAGATCTCGGTCAGTGTGCCCCGGCGTTTCTAGAACCAACCAGTCATCAAAACCCGGAATGCTCTCACCATCTGATAACTTGTAGTCCGGCTTTAACTTTCTTGAATACCATAGGTTTGCTTTAGGCTTCCCTAAGCGATTCGCCATCCATCGTGCCAGCGCCAGATCCGTCAAATGCATCAAAATGCCATCAATGCCGTAATACCAGTCTTTATCTCGGTTTGCTGCCACCAAGTTACAGTTCGTCAGCTTTCTGAGCGTATGCGCAGCGCCTGCATGATCGGGATGCATGTGCGTCACAACCACAGTGTGTAGGTCGCTAAATTCACGGACAAGTTCATCTTCAATGAAAGCTTTAAGGTGAGGAATATCCGCACGGCACGCGCCATCAAGTAACAGCAACCTATCTGGGTACTCTACGAGATACATGTCTTGGATATAGCCTTTGATGGTATGCAGCTGCAAAACCGCTCCTTGTGATAAAACAACTGGTCAGACCTATACAATAGCAAATCCAACTTCAATTGTGATCATTTTGTTAAAGGCAACAATCTAAAACCGGATAGAGAACTCGAATCAAGATTTCTATTGGAATCCACTAAATTGCTCAAATCCAATGTTACTCAAATCCAATTCAACTCAGAACAATGGGAACAGATTCCAAAGATTGCCATCAATTTCATCCGATATTTTCAGCATTATCAAATGCCCGCATTGCCGTAAACCTTGCTCTATAGGCCTTGCGATTCAAGCCTCCAGCACCATTTGTCGTAACGACAAAATACGTGATTTGTTGACCTAAGTTATTAGGACTATATATGCGCTTCTAATTTATTGTCTGAGTGCTATACATGAACCAACTAATCGATGCTCTTTCTACCCAAGGTTACTTTGTTTGGGATGACTTCTTAACTCAAGAAGAAGTGGTGGCATTGAGGGATTGCATTCCAGAGAACTGGAAAAAGGCTAGGATTGGCCGTAACGATGAAGTAACGCGAGAGTCGACCATCCGTAGCGACAAGATTCAATGGGTGCGCCGCGATATGGGTCAGCCAGCATCTCTGTTTCTAGACAAGATGGAACAAATTCGTTTAGCAGCAAACCAAGCGTTCTTTTTGGGTCTGTTCGAGTACGAAGCACACTTTGCTAAATACGAAAAAGGCGACTTCTACCAGAAGCACTTAGACTGCTTCAAGGGCAATGAGAACCGCCGTCTGACTACCGTGTTCTACATGAACGACGAGTGGACAGAGGAAGACGCAGGTGAGCTTGTGGTTTACGATCTAAAAGACAACCACATCGCGACCATTCCACCAAAGTCAGGCCGCTTATTTGTGTTCTTATCTGAACAGTTCCCACACGAGGTACTGCCGACCAACACAGAGCGATTCAGTATTGCAGGTTGGTTCCGCATTAACGGCGTGAAAGACAACCAACTCGATATCGCACACTAGAACAAAGCCGATTATTACAAGCTCTAGCTTATTCAAAGCCTCTCATTTGAACTGACCCCCAATAGTTGGACACCAATTATTGGGGGTCTTTTTATGTCCAAATATAGCCGAGAGCTAAAATGTATCATTGCTAAGCAATACTTAGATGGCACGTCATCTCTCTACTTAGCAAAACAATATTCAATTTCTTCAAGGCAGATACGGTATTGGGCTCAAGTCTTTGCCATCCATGGTACTGATTCATTTTTACCAACTAAGCATGCCGCGACTGCTCAAACAAAACGAAAAGCATTGAATTTAATGTGGACGAATGAATGGTCTCTCACGCACACTAGCGCAGTATTAAACCTCTCATCCCCTGGGATACTCTCTGTCTGGCTCAAACGATTTAATGAGCTCGGTATCAAGGGGCTCAAAATGCGCCAGAAAGGAAGACCCTCAATGAAACAGCAACCTCAACGAACCACTAAGCCTGATAATGAAATGACACTTGAGGAGCTAAAAGAGGAGTTAGTCTACTTACGAACCGAGAATGCTGTTTTAAAAAAGTTGGAAGAGTTGGAGCAGGAAAAAAACCGTCGAACAAAGAAAAAGCGGTCATAGCTCTAACTCTTAAAGGCAAGTACCCGTTGAAGCACTTACTGCAGACTCTACAGCTGGCAAAAGTGTCTTTATTATCAGGCTCAAACGAGCAAGCGCCCAAATAGCTACGAACGTGAGCTGCGGTTGATAAAGTCAATTTATCATGAACATAAGGGCCGATACGGTTATCGTCGTATTCATTTAGAACTAAAAAATCAGGGGGTCGCGCTTAATCACAAAACGGTTCAAAGGCTTATGGCTCAGCTCAACCTTAAATCGACGGTCAGGATTAAAAAGTACCGTTCATACCGAGGAGAGTCTGGAACAGCTGCTCCCAACGTGCTTGAAAGAGATTTTAGTGCGACTCAACCCGATGAAAAGTGGGTAACTGATGTCACGGAGTTCAAAGTCAAAGAGCAGAAAGTATACTTGTCTCCAGTTGTCGACTTGTTTACTCAGGAAGTGGTAGCTTATAGAGTGGCCAAAAATGCCTGCTTGCCGCTTGTCACGGATATGCTGACGGAGGCTATATCAACGCTTAAACCCAACTCAAAGCCAATTATACACAGCGATCAAGGTTGGCAATATCGCCATCGACAGTATCAGAAAAAGGTAGCGGAGAGTGGGTTAACGCAAAGCATGTCGAGAAAAGGTAACTGCTTGGATAATGCTGTTGCTGAAAACTTTTTTGCTTTACTCAAAACCGAGATGTATCACAACCAAAGCTTTGAAGATGCAGATGCTCTGATAGAGCAAATTAAAGAATACATCGAGTACTACAATACCAAACGTATAAAAGTGAAACTAAAAGGCCTGACTCCGATAGAATATCGAACTCAGGCCTTGAAAGCCGCTTAACAGAAATGTCCAACTTTATGGGGTCACTTCAATTCGAGAGGCTTTTTTGTTGAACAAATGCCGATCAAATATCGGTCAACAAACCTCTCAAAAACCACACGTGGTAAATATCAAAATCATCAATAACTTTTCTCTTAAATGAAATCGAAATGAATCTTTCATATCAGTGAAACGGTTTAGCCACGTAAGTGAAATACGCCCTGTTCAAGATAGCTTCAAACGACACCCCTACCGTCTCGTTAACACTCTAATCCAATACCTCAACATCGATTTCATCCAAAAGGAAACGAAGATGAATAAGCTAATTTTGGCAGGCGTTCTTTCTGCGACAGTGGCAATACCAGCATTCGCAACGACTCAAGTCACTTGGTGGCACGCAATGGGCGGCCAGCTTGGAGAAACAGTAAACAAAATTGCGACCGACTTTAATGCATCACAAGATGATTACCAGATCACGCCAATCTACAAGGGTTCATATACAGAGACCTTAACAGCCGGTATCGCGGCATACCGAGCAGGTGAAGCACCTAATATTCTGCAAGTCTTCGATGCAGGCGCAGCAACCATCATGAACGCGAAAGGCGTCGCGAAACCGGTACAGGATATTCTGGTTGAGTCGGGCTACAACTTTAATTCAAACGACTACCTAGCGGGCGTTCGTAACTTCTATGCCGACAACCAAGGCAAGATGGTTGGTATGCCTTTCAACAGTTCGACACCGGTTCTTTACTACAACAAAGATCTTCTCGCGGAAGTGGGTGCAGACGCGCCTAAAACTTATGAAGAACTAGAAGTGGTCGCTAAGAAGCTGAAGGCAGAAGGACACATCGCGTTTTCTCAATCTCTGACACCGTGGATCATGTTCGAGAACTTTAAGTCTCGCCACAATCTACCGGTCGCAGATCAAAACAACGGCTACGATGGCTTGTCCACTAAGATCATGTTCAACACCAAAGACATGATGATGCACGTCAGCAAGATGAAAGAGTGGTCAGATCTCGGTTACTACAAGTATTACGGCAGCGACTGGGATGCAAACCAAACCCCTTTCGAGCGCCAAGAAGTGGCAATGTGGATGGGTTCTTCAGGCTCATTCGGTGGCTTACGTAACCGCGTACCTTTCGAACTCGGCACCACATACCTTCCATATTGGAAATCGGTTAACCCAGACGCAGGCTTAACCTTCATTGGCGGTGCTGCTCTGTTTGCACTCAATGGCCATGACCAACAACAAGACAAAGGTGTCGCAGCGTTCTTTGACTACCTGACTAAGCCTGAAACTCAAGTTTACTGGCACAAAACCACTGGCTATGTACCTGTAACAACGGCTGCCTATGAGCTAGCGAAAGAGTCTGGCTACTACAACGAACAACCAGACGCAGAAGTGGGCGTAAAGCAGCTAAGCCTAAAATCGGGCGAGTGGACTAAGGGCTACCGCTTAGGTTACTACCCTCAAATTCGTGAAGTGATGCATCGTGAATTCGACAATATCTTCGCCGACCGCTCTAGCGTCGAGAACAGCCTAGATAAAGTCGAAGATGAGAGCAGCAAACTGCTGAAACGCTTCGCTCGCACAATGAACTAATTCTGCTTTTTAACCAAAGCAGATCACTGAGCTAAAGGCTTAACAAGCCCAAGCCGTTCATTGCTCCTCACCACTTGTCACTGCGTCATTAAAAACGCAATGGCAAGGAGTGAGGAGATTCTTCACTCGCGCCATTTCTTGCTCCAAAAACTACAACTCAACTGGATGCATTCCTTGATATCGCGCTTGTGCTCACCGTAACTAACAGTGATAACAGTCACTAATTTTTGGGGATTACCCTGTGGAACGACGTCAGCAATTCTTTCACTCTCCGCTGCCTTACCTATTTTTGGCGCCTCAGATACTCATCATTGCGGTTTTCTTTATCTACCCAGCGGCAAAGGCAGTTTACCTGTCCTTCATGCTAGAAGACCCTTGGGGCACCTCATCGATATTCGTGTGGTTCGAAAACTATCAGATGCTATTCGAATCGAGCGAGTATCTGAACTCGATTGGCTTCACATTAATGTTCGCAATCGTGGTCTCTTTCTTATCGCTTGCCTTAGCGCTGCTGCTCGCCGTAAAAGCCGACAACATCATTCACGGACAAGGCGCTTACAAGGTCACTCTCACTTGGGTTTACGCGGTTGCTCCTGCGATTGCAGGCGTAATCGGTGCTTTCTTGTTTAACCCACATATTGGTGTGTTTACCGAGATATTTGCGGTTATAGGTTGGGACTTTAGCTTCCAGACCGACCCTTTAGATGCCACGTTTGCTCTGATTTTGGTCTCAGTGTGGAAACAGGTTTCGGTGAATTTCATCTACTTTCTGGCTGGGCTTCAATCGATCTCTTACGCCGTAAAAGAAGCGGCGATGCTGGATTGCGTCAGCGACTCAAAACGTTTCTGGACCATTACTTTCCCACTACTCGCACCTACAGGCTTCTTTCTTTTGGTCATCAACCTCACCTACTCGTTCTTCGAAACCTTTGGCGTGATCGACACCATGACCAATGGCGGCCCGGGTGGCGGCACAACGTCGTTGGTGTACAAGGTGTATCGAGACGGCTTTGTTGGCGCAGATTTAGGCGGCAGCTCTGCGCAGTCAGTTGTGTTGTTGCTATTGGTGCTCACTCTTACATTTATCCAGTTTCGCGTTGTAGAAAAGCGTGTTCATTACTAGCCCACGACAGCTAGGTTTTAACGCGACAGGAGTTATTTATGAAAAGTAATAAGGTCTCTGACCACCTAATTTTAATTGCTGGGATGCTGTTTATGTTGGTCCCTATCTGGCTAATCTTCGCCAGCTCGACGCATAACCCAAACACCATTGTCAGCGAAGGCCTGCAATGGCTACCAGGCGATAACTTTACGGCCATTTATAGCGAAGCTTGGAACAAAAGCATGGGCTTCAGTGGCGAAGTCACCGCCAGCAAAATGATCGCCAACTCGATGATCATGGGGCTAGGTTTTGCGATCGGTAAGATCATCATTTCGATGATGGCCGCGTATGCTTTGGTCTACTTCAGGTTGCCTTATGCTACAGCTTGGTTCTGGTTGATCTTCGTGACGCTTTTGCTGCCATTAGAAGTGCGCATTATCCCTTCCTATGAGGTTGTCGCTGGGCTTGGGCTTCTTAATAGCTACACAGGTTTAATTCTGCCTTTGATCGCCTCAGCCACCGCGACGTTCTTTTTTAGGCAGTTCTTCAAAACCATCCCCGATGAATTGTTAGAAGCCGCACAGTTAGATAACGCAGGTCCGTTTCGATTCTTTGTCGACATCTTATTGCCACTGTCTAAAACCATGATCGCAGCAATCTTCATCATCATGTTTGTGGTGGGTTGGAACCAATATCTGTGGCCAATCATGATGACCACGAACGAAGGCTACAACACCATCGTGATGGGCATCAAACAAGTACTCAACAACATCAATGAAACCAGTTTACCGCGCTACGACTATGTTTTTGCCATGGTGATTTTAGCTATGTTGCCACCCGTTTTAGTGGTGGTTGTATTTCAGCGTTGGTTTGTAAAAGGGCTAGTAGAAAGTGAAAAATAATAACGACAAAAATCAAATGAACGATAACCGCATTCAATCACTCGCTGAGTACAAGATGTCTCAACCAGCTTCTCCGCAAAAATCAGAGGACACCCCGATGCCAAAGTTAAAACAAACGTTAGGGCACACCCAAGCCACTCACAACCATACACACAAAGCACCTACCATGTTGGGCATCAAAAACTTGGTAAAGACGTATGAGAACGGTCATCGTGCAGTGAAAGATGTGTCGCTTGATATCGAAAAGGGTGAATTTCTTGTATTGGTTGGCCCATCGGGCTGCGGCAAGTCTTCTATCCTGCGTTCAATTGCAGGGTTGGAAAGCATCTCTGGCGGTGAGATTCACTTGGGTGGGCGCCGTGTTGATAACGAAAAGCCAGCTCAACGCGATATCGCAATGGTCTTTCAAAATTACGCACTCTACCCTCACATGACGGTGTACAAAAACCTCGCTTATGGTTTAAAGAACCGAGGGGTCAGCCAACACGTGATTGAAGAGAAGATTGAGAAAGTCGCCAAGACACTGAAAATCGAAGAGTACCTAGACCGCAAGCCAGCCAAACTTTCGGGTGGTCAGCGCCAGCGTGTTGCCATGGGGCGAGCGATCGTACGCGACCCTCAACTGTTCTTGTTTGATGAGCCTTTGTCTAACCTAGATGCCTCATTACGCGCTCACATGAGATTAGAAATCAAAAAGCTGCAACGCGAGCTAGGCGTAACCAGTGTTTACGTGACTCATGACCAAGTCGAAGCCATGACACTGGCAGATAGAATTGTGGTTCTCAACAAAGGCCAAATTGAACAAGTCGGCACACCAAGAGAAGTCTACCACCAGCCTGCCAGCACCTTTGTGGCAAGCTTTATTGGCAGCCCCGCGATGAACTTCTTAACTGCTACGCTCGATGATGGCTATCTTGAAATCGGCGATCAACAAATGTATCTGCCAGAGTACGCGCACGTTAAGGACGCGACTATCACGCTTGGCATTCGCCCTGAACACTCTGAGATTTGTTCCGAATTAAAGATGAACACCTTACCTCTCGAACTGCGTATCAGTGTGGTTGAGCCGTTGGGGCCGAATCAATTGGTTCATGGCCTTGTAAACGACCAACCCTTTATCGCCGTCACGCCAGAAACGACACTATGCCAAGTACTGCCACTCGGATTAAGCATTGATAAAACCAACCTGCATATTTTTGACAGTCGTGGGAAGCGTATTCAGCCGAATAACTTTACTTTACAAGAGTCACGCGAAGAGGCGACAAGCATAACGACGGCTCTCGCTTAATCGAGTACACTGATATTTAATGCGTTTTTACGGTGCGTCTTTAAGAAGGATTAATTATGTCGTCTATCATCGTAGGTCATCGGGGTGTATCAGGTACTCACCCAGAAAATACCAAAGCAAGCATTGAACAAGCCGCTAAACTCGGCTTGAAATGGATTGAAGTAGATATTCAGCCAACTCAGGATGATCAACTTGTGGTTTGTCACGACCACACCCTTGAGCGCTGCAGTGATGGCAAGGGTCGTGTCGACGAACACACCCTTGCAGAACTGCGTCAGCTTGATTTTGGCAGTTGGAAGTCTGAACAGTTCGCAGGTGAAAGAATATTGACGTTGGAAGAGTTGCTCGCGCTTGTTGAGCAGCATGATCTCAGCGTGAACTTAGAGATCAAAGTCGACAGTCGACATCAAGCGCCTCATGTCGTTGATTTGCTGCATACCGAGTTGATTCGTTCAAATCTAGACACCGACAGAGTGCTGCTTTCAAGTTTCAGCCATCAAGTCGTTTCTGAAATGGCTCGTCACCTGCCGAGATACCGAGTTGGTGTGATCACAGAACAACTGACTCAAGCCGACTTGATGTTGATTGACGAGGTTAAAGCGTTCAGCTGTCACATGAACTACGAGCATGTGAATCAGAGCGATCTTGATACACTCAGTGAAGCAAACATTCAAACTTGGTGCTACACAGTAAACGATCCGTCTCACTTCAAATTCATCTCAAAAGTAGATGCCGTATTCACTGATTTTCCGAATCAATTTACCTCTATAAATTGACCAAGCGAATACTGCAAAAACAACCCCGAGAGACTTTAAAATTAACTCTCGGGAAACCTTAAAATTAGGTAGCAAACACAAGTGAGTAGGAGTACATTCCGCTACTCACTTGGTTTCATTAGCTCGCTCTATTTAGACAGCTTCATTGGTTACTTAATTTATGGATCTCATTTTTAGTCCAACCTTCCCAATTTTGGGTGCAATCTTCATTTTCGCCGCTATTGTTCGTGGCTTCTCAGGTTTCGGTTTCACCTTAGTGGCATTGCCATTAAGTGCGTTATTCGTGCCTGTTATCGAACTGGTTCCTGTCTTCATGTTGATCGACCTATTAGGCAATGTTCAATTACTGCCTAAAGTTCGAAAGCATGTTAACTGGCGCTGGGTTTTAAAGGTATTTATCCCTTGTTTTGCCTTCACACCAGTCGGCTTACTTCTGCTTAAATCCGTTAGCCAAGACACGATCATCTTGATCATCAGTGCCTTCATTTTTGCGTCTGCACTTATGATCTACAAAGGTTTCCAGTACAAAAGCGAACCTAGATTTGCTCCCTATATTCTAGGCAGCCTTGCAGGTGTAATGAACGGCGCAGCTTCGATGTCAGGGCCTCCAATTGGCACTCATGCATTGGCAAGCCCAGTCGCTCCGCACATTGCCAGAGCCGGCCTGATTGCCTTCTTTGTCTTGGCGGATTCGACTGCATTTGTTTCGGCATCTATCGCTGGGTTAGTCGACCGTGATGTAGTTTGGCTGACTCTCGCGCTTCTACCAAGCAGCATGTTTGGCGGTTATGTGGGTTCTAAACTGTTCGAGAGATTTGGTGGAGCGAAGTTTAAGCCAGTCACCATTGCATTGCTGATTGTGATTGCAATATTCAGTGCAGGTCGAGTCTTATTGTAACTGGCTTTAGCGGTTAATTTTGGACGTTGCTTTTACGAATTGACTGCGCTAATTGATTCCGGAAAGTGATTAAGAAAATAGGGGGCCAATGACTACCATTCGATATGGATAGGGGTACCCATTTTTACAAGTTGGAGAAACTCATCCATATCTTGATTGGTTAATGCGATACAGCCATCCGTCCAATCAAAGCTTTGAATAAAGCTCGGCGAACGACGCTCGCCGTTTTTGATGCCATGGATTTTGATGTTTCCTCCAGGATCCACATCATTTTGCTCTGCCCATTGCATATCCGAAGGTTGCGGATAGTTAATATGTACTGAGCGATAAAAGTCCGACTCTTCCATCACATAATCGAGCTGGTATTCACCTTCCGGCGTTCGGTTGTCCCCTTCAAAGCGTTTATGCCCTTTCGGTTGTTTGCCTAGCGCAATACGAAACTCCTGAATCACCTCTTCACCTTTAAGCAGGTACATCCTACGTTTCGATTTATCGACTTTAACTAACGTAACCACTTGCGACAGCGAATCTATCTTAGATGCGCTATCCGGTACGTTGTAAAACTGTCGAGAGGAACTTTGAGGTGGACGTTTCGATGAGCCTTGAGAAAGCTGAGCTACCTTTTCATCAGAGCGACTGTTAAGAACATCATCCACAATAATCACATGCTTGGAGCTTGAGCTCGTAGAAGAGGTTGAATTAGATGAAGACGTTGAGACACGTTGAGAATGAGCCGGTGCAGACTCGAATACGATGGTTTCGATAGCGGTCGCGTCAGAGACTATTTTCTCGACCACAACCTGCTCAGCGTTCACCTTCGAAGCCACAAATAGTAAACACAGTGATAATGGCAAAAACAGACGCACCTTTAGATCTCCTCAAAACGCATGGACATGGTTCGTGACTGAGTTTCCATTCCTAACGACTCATAGAAACCCTGAGCTTGTTGGTTAAACTCCATTACCTCCAACCTAAGTTCTATCGCTCCTCTCGCCTGCGCCCATTGATTAAAAGACTTCATTAACGCTCGACCAGCACCTTGGCTCTGAACCTGATCGTTCACCACAATCGTATTCACTCTTGTCACCTTGTGCGGCTGAATAAAACTGACGCCTTTGTTCTGCGTTACCTTACCTGCTAAAAAGCCGACGACTTGCTTATCATCGACTGCAACCAGGAAAGCGCCAAGTGGGTCAAGCATCAAACCTAACCAATACTCTTCACTGTCGGCCAAACCTTGTGACGCTGGCGCAAATACCATAGGTGCACCAAGATGATGTTGACGGTTTATCTGCTCAGAGAGCGCTAAGATCGCGTTAATATCAGTTACCTTGGCCGTCCGGATTTGCATATCATCACCTTGTTTGAATTCAATAACACCTTAGCAAAAATGGCTTAGTTGTGCACCGTTACACTGGTCAACTCAGACGTTCTGTGAAGGCTGATTATTAATATTAGGCACTATGTTTAGGGAAATTGTTCCGCAAATCTCAGGCACATTGCCAGCCGTTGAGTGCTACTATCTCTGCAGAATCAATATACTAACGACGACTAACGACTGGATACCTATATGATTAAGTTTGCTGTAATTGGAACCAATTGGATTACACAAAAGTTTGTTCAAGCTGCGCATGAATCTCAATCGATGCAACTCGCTGCGGTTTACTCTCGAAATCTAGACAGCGCGGCACAGTTCGCCCAAGAATTTGACGTTGAAACCACGTATGACTCACTCGATGCATTGGCCAATGACAACACTGTAGAAGCCGTGTACATCGCTTCTCCGAACTCACTGCATTGCGAGCAATCTATCTTCATGATGGAACACGGAAAGCATGTTATCTGTGAAAAGCCTGTCGCATCGAATATCGAAGAAGCAGCACGAATGTTTGAGGTCGCTCAGAAGAACGGTGTGGTGCTGTTTGAGGCGTATAAATCTCAATTCCTACCGAACTTTAAGCAAATTCAACTCGGGTTAGAAAAGATTGGCAAGGTACATAAGGCACACATCAACTACTGCCAGTATTCATCGCGCTACCAAAAGTACTTGAATGGAGAAAACCCAAACACCTTCAACCCAGCTTTTTCTAACGGCTCATTAGTCGATATTGGCTTTTACTGTGTTGCCGCAACAGTCGCGCTATTTGGCAAACCTGAAAATGCACAGGCTTCTGCAAAGCTACTTGATTCAGGTGTCGATGCGCATGGCTGTGCGATCTTCCAGTATCCTGAGTTTGACGTAACACTTGCTCACTCCAAAGTCAGCGACTCTTATGCGCCAAGCGAGATCCAAGGTGAATTAGGGGCGATCATCATCGATCACATCGCTGAATGTACTGACGTTAAGATCCGCTACCGCGATGGCACGGTAGAAAACCTTACTCAAGCACAAAGCGAAAACTCCATGAGTTACGAAGCGCAGGCCTTTGCTAGCTGCATTGCTGGCGACAACGTAACACAAGCTCAAGCCCAACTGCGCGCTTTAACGGTTGCGAAGTTAATTACAGAGATGCGCCAACAAGTTGGTGTCGTGTACCCAGCGGATAAATAACGTCACAGCGTAAGTTAACAAACTGATTTTTAAGACATACTGATTTATACATAACTAAATTTAATCTTTACGACAAATAACCGGATTAGTTGATTGGGGTGCCATCTGTTTAAATCCGCGTTCGATATCTATCGTATTTATTTAATTTATTGAAGGTGTGTAAAGTGTTTTCAGTTGATGATCGCGTTGTAGCAACAAAAGGTGTTGAACTAGGTGAAATGGTAGTAACTGGCCTAAGTGCTGGTGGCGGCTACGTTCACGTTACAACGGTAGAAGGCGCAATGACGCTTACTTACCCAGCGCAAGATCTTAAAAAAGCATAGTTTAACCACTCTGCCCTTTTAGTAGTCACTCTACTAAAGGTAACAAAATTGAGGCTTTGGCTGACTTCACTCTTCTGCATTAGAGTGAGCAGCCAGAGCCTTTTTTATGCCCGTCATTTACCCACCAGCTTTATCATTCGCTTACTCGTTACAATAAAACCGCACTCAACTGACAATAGAATTAGGCAACGAGTTTCTACACTAGGTGCTTATTCTCATCGTTCTCTTGATATCCCCGAGCACTTAATCGCAGTGAATAGTTCATGTTAACAAAGGCTTATTGTCTGCGAAAGTTTCTGGTACATTAGCATCATCTTATACTAAGAATGACCCGAATAAGGGAAGCTATGAAGCTTTACATTTACGACCACTGCCCTTTCTGTGCAAGAGTTGCCTACATCGCTCAATCTTTAGGCTTGAACATCGAACTTGTTTCTGTGGATTATGATGATGCCCAAACCCTTATCAATCTGATCGGTAAGAAGATGGTGCCAGTCCTAAAGAAAAACGACGGTTCTATTATGGCTGAAAGCCTAGACATCATTGTTTACTTCATGGATTTGAAATCAAGTGACGAGCAACGTGAGCCATCTGAGCAGGCTGCGCTTTTTCAAAGCCGCGCTTTCCCTCTTACTCAACAGATCGGACGCCCACGTTGGTGGAACCTCGACTTGGCTGAATATCGCTCTGCTGGAGCCAAAGAAGCTTGGCGTGCAAGTAAAGAGGCCGAAGGTTTTAACTTTGAAGAGCTCTTAGAAAAGACCCCACAATACGTTCAACTGATTAACCCATTACTGAAAGATGCAGAGCTTCTATTGGATCTAGAGAATGGTGAATCATCGCTACCTTTAGTTGATCAAGCACTCTATTTCTCAATGCTTCGTGGCTTCTGTGTTGAACCAAGCATCACATGGCCATCAGCACTTGAGCGTTGGTTAGAAAAACAGAGTCAAACGTTAGGCATCAAGCTTCTTCGCTAATTTCCTAATTTGCTAAGTCGTTAAGTCGTTAGCCGTTAGCCGTTAGCCGTTAGCCGTTAGCAACCAGCCTAAACGAAAAATCGAAGCTCCCCGAACCATTGTTCGTACGAGCTTCGACTTTTATGACTCAATTGTCTTTTTCTACAACAAGCGCCTTCTCAACCCTGTTCGCTCCAAGATTCGCGTTGAAATTTCTTCAACCGATAACGAAGACGTGTTGATGTAAGGTATCGCTTCTCGGCGAAACATCGACTCTACCGTTTGCAACTCATACAAACATTGAGAATCACTTGCGTATTCACTGCCAGCTAAACGGTTCTCTCGGATTTCAGTCAACCTTTCCGCATCAATGGTTAAACCAAACAGCTTGTGTCGGTAGATCTCAAATTCGGGTAACAGCTTCAAGCGCGCCAAGTCATCATGAATGAACGGATAGTTCGCTACGCGCAAGCCAAACTGCATCGCCATATACAAACTTGTCGGTGTCTTACCGCTTCGAGATACACCCAATAGGATGATATCCGCCTCTTCAAGCCCTTTCAGCGTGATGCCATCATCATGAGCCAACGTGTATTCAATCGCAGCAATACGGTCGAAGTACTTCACTGAATCTTTATTAACACTACGTGAGCGTTGCAGCTTAGGCACCGGGGCCATTTGGGTATCGTCTTGCACTTTCTGCACAATACTCTCTAGCACGTCATAACAATGCGCTGGTGCCTCCAAGAGCTTCTGCTTGATGTCTGGAATCACAATCGAAAAAAAGACCAACGGGTGGTTGCCCGTATCACGATACGAAATTTCGATCTCTTTTAATAAATCAGAAAGTTTGTCCTCACTTTCGACAAACGGGAAGGTTTTTTCATTAGCTTCGAATGGGAATTGACCTAGAACAACATGCCCTAAAGTCTCACATGTTATGGCCGTTCCATCAGAAACATAGAATACATCACGACTTTGGATATCAATTTGCATTTTTTATTTAATGTTTAAAATTATTTTGAGTAGGATGGGAACCATAATATATATAACGAAACCCTGCTGACTATTACGTCCCCCACAACTTTAAAAAATAATTTACATTTTTTTAAACTGATACGTAATCGTTTGCCTTTAAATCCCTACAATGCTTGCTATGTTTCTGGAGAAATAAATGCAAAATAATACCCTATGGTTCAATGGCCTATCCATGGAAGATGTCGACAAAGTCGGCGGTAAGAACGCCTCACTGGGCGAGATGGTTTCTAACCTGTCCAATGCTGGTGTTTCTGTACCTAATGGTTTTGCTACCACCTCTTATGCGTTTAACGACTTTCTTGATTACAAAGGTCTTGATGAGCGCATTCACCAACTACTTGATGAACTTGATGTTGAAGACGTTGACGCACTGCGTAAGACAGGTGCAACGATTCGACAATGGGTTCTAGATGCACCCTTCCCAGAATCACTAGAGCAAGACATCCGTGAGAACTACCGCGAGCTAATTGAAGACAACGAAGAATTGTCTGTAGCGGTTCGTTCATCGGCGACCGCAGAAGATCTTCCAGATGCTTCTTTCGCGGGCCAGCAAGAGACCTTCCTTAACGTGAAAGGCATCGACGCTGTACTCGAAGCAACCAAGCACGTTTACGCGTCACTGTTTAACGACCGCGCTATCTCTTACCGTGTACACCAAGGCTATGACCACCGTGGCATTTCACTGTCTGCGGGTATCCAACGCATGGTTCGTTCAGACAAAGCCTCTTCAGGCGTGATGTTCACGCTTGATACTGAGTCTGGCTTCGACCAAGTGGTATTCATCACCTCTTCTTGGGGCTTGGGTGAAATGGTTGTACAAGGTGCTGTGAACCCAGACGAGTTCTACGTTCACAAGCCAATGTTAGAAGCGGGTCACTACCCAATCGTTAAAAAGACGTTTGGTTCTAAGCTGATCAAAATGATCTACTCGACCAATCAAGAGATCGGTAAGCAAGTAGATATCATCGACACCGACACTCAAGAGCGTAACGAGTTCTCACTCAACGATGAAGAGATCAAAGAGCTAGCAAAACAAGCGATGATCATCGAGAAGCACTACCAACGTCCGATGGACATTGAGTGGGCGAAAGATGGCATCGACGGCAAGCTTTACATCGTTCAGGCTCGCCCAGAAACCGTATGTTCTCAAAGCGACCAAAACGTTATCGAGCGTTACGAGCTAAACAACAAGGCGGATGTCTTGGTTGAAGGTCGTGCTATCGGTCAACGCATCGGCTCAGGCCCAGTTCGCTTGGTTGATTCACTAGACCAAATGTCCCTAGTTCAAGAAGGCGACGTATTGGTAACAGACATGACAGACCCAGATTGGGAACCTGTTATGAAAAAAGCGTCTGCGATTGTCACTAACCGTGGCGGCCGTACTTGTCACGCTGCAATCATCGCTCGTGAGCTTGGTATTCCAGCGATTGTTGGTTGTGGCAGCGCAACAAGCAGCCTAAACGATGGCGATACCGTGACAGTGTCATGTTCAGAAGGCGAAACAGGCTACGTTTACAACGGCGAACTCGACTTTGAAATCAAACGTTCTGAGGTTGATGAGCTACCAATGCTACCAACCAAAGTAATGATGAACGTGGGTAACCCAGATCGTGCCTTCGATTTCGCACAAATCCCGAACGAAGGTGTTGGCCTTGCTCGTCTAGAATTCATCATCAACAAGATGATCGGTATTCACCCTAAAGCGCTGCTTAACTTCGATGCGCAAACGGATGAGCTAAAAGCGGAAATCAACGAACGTATTCGCGGCTACAAAGATCCTATCGATTTCTACGTAAGCAAATTAACAGAAGGCATCGCGACTATCGCTTCTGCATTCTGGCCTAAGCGTGTGATCGTACGTATGTCTGACTTTAAGTCGAACGAATACAGCAACCTTGTAGGTGGCAAAACGTTTGAACCACATGAAGAGAACCCAATGCTGGGCTTCCGTGGCGCATCTCGTTACATCTCACCAGTATTCGAAGACTGTTTCGAGCTAGAAACTCAAGCAATCAAACGTGTTCGTAATGAGATGGGTCTTAAGAACGTTGAAATCATGATTCCATTCGTTCGCACGCCAAGCGAAGCAGCATCGGTTATCGACATTCTGGCTAAGTTTGACCTACGCCGTGGCGACCAAGGTCTGAAAGTCATCATGATGTGTGAGCTACCATCGAACGCAATCTTGGCTGATGAGTTCTTGAAGTACTTCGATGGCTTCTCTATCGGCTCAAACGACATGACGCAACTGACACTTGGCCTAGACCGAGATTCAGGCGATGTAGCACACCTCTTCGATGAGCGTAACCCAGCCGTAAAAGCAATGCTGAAGATGGCTATCGACGCGGCAACCAAAGCGGGTAAATACGTTGGTATTTGTGGCCAAGGCCCATCTGACCATGACGACCTAGCAGAGTGGTTAATGGAGCAAGGCATCAGCTCTGTTTCACTAAACCCGGATACGGTTATCGATACGTGGTTGAAGCTAGGTAACGTTGCTAATAAATAAGTAAATAAGTAACGCTTCACGCGGTACCTAAACGACCAAAGCCAGTCACGTTGACTGGCTTTTTTAGGTTCTTTGCAAATTAGTTGGCTAGAGCGCTAAAAGTAGTATCTCACACCAACCCAAGCCTCGGTTTGCCAACCATTCGGCATTGACACACCTTTCACATCAACATCCGCTTTGGTAATGTCATAGCGCGTATTCAACCACCAAGTTCTTGCAGTGTTCATCGGCACATTTAACGATGTTTTAAATGAGAAGTTTTGCATGTCGATATCATCACCAGAAAGATCTTGCCACTCAGGAACCAAAGACACATAAGCGCCAGAGTCGCCGAGATGCTTCGCGGTAATCAAACCAAGCGAGTACCCCGTTAAATCATCTTTAGATGAAGTGACGCCAGGGATCTCCATGCTACCTGTCATCAGTCCTGCTCTTGGAAAGACAAGGAATCCACCGGTATAAGCTGGGTTAATCGCAACAACACCGCCAACCGACAACAAGTCATTTTTAATACTGTTGCGCGTATTAATATAATCTAATGAAAGACCCACTTTAGGCGTAGCTTTCGTCCCCGTTTCAAATACGTGGAAGTACTGGATTCTAGAGTTGCTGTACTCTGTACCGAATTTGTCTGGATCGCGAAGCGCTGTGTTGCTTCCATCGACAAACGTCCCTTCGGCCAGTAGGGCAAACTGCTGACCGTTTTCTAAACCGCCAGAAACTTGCCCTTGAAATTGGATATCTGAACTACCATTCAGCATCAATGCAGCTTGAGTATAAACTTTAGTGACATCAGCAGGATCGATAACACGTTCGGAATCTGAATCGGCATGTGCAGGAAGGGCTAGACCTAAACTCAACGGGATTAATAGAGCAAACTTTTTCATTATATCTCTCGAAAGTCGTTTGCTTCCTCCTTGAAGCCTGGAACATCCTGTTAGGTAATAAATAGATTACTTGTCAGCAAGTAGTTTTGCCGCTGAACGCATTAGTGCAGGACCTTTATTCTCACCAAAACCTGAGTGGTAAGGGTTGGTTGAGAACATCACACCTACAAAGTCACGCGCAGGATCGATGTAAATAAATTGGCCTAGGTTGCCGCTTTTCGATATCGCACCATCGTTGAAGATAAAGTCGAATTGGTATGCGTTGTAGTCCGCTTTTTCGTTGTATGCGTGCAGTGAACTGCTCTCTTTGCTAGTACCTACGAATGCTTTTGGATCACCGCCGTTGCGGATACGATCAATCACAGCTTGTGACACCACTGGCTCATCAGCCACCGCTTTCCAGCTAGGTGTAAATAGTGTTCCCCAGCGAGCCATGTCTTCTACCGTTGATGAAACCAAGCCAACCGCGATCGCCATGCCATCTGGCGTCAAGTTGAATTGCATTGGTTGACGTGCGTGCACTTTTGACCAAACACGATCTTCGAATACTTGAGTCCAAGTTTTGTTTTCAACGTTTTCAACTAACTTAGTCAGCACCATGGTGTTGATAGATGCGTAACGGAAATGGTCACCGGCTTTTTCACCTTCCAGTTTCTGTGCACCTTGAGCCACTTCCATCCAAGTTTCCATTTCACCCGTTTTTGCACGAGGTGAGTTGAACGATGCAGCAAAGAAACGCACCACATCAGAGTCTGGGTTCAAGATAGACTCTAATGTCTCTTCATTATCTAGCGCGGTCGACATGTTCAGAACTTGGTGTACTGTGATGCCATCCCAGTTCGTTCCTTTCAATTCAGAAACATACTCAGCGATCTCTTTTTCAGGGTCGACTTTGCCCTCTTCCACTAACATTGCGATCACTGTGCCAACCGTCGTTTTTGCTGTAGATGCCCAAACGTGCGTATCTGTCGGCTTCATACCTGGGTAAGCTTCGTAAACGATCTCCCCTTTGTGAATCAACATAAAGCCTTGGGTACGGAACTGTTCATCCGCCAAGTACTCATCCATTGTCAACTGACCTTTGCTTTCAGTATTAACTTTGAGTGCAGCGAGTCGTGGGTCGATATTTTTGACTAAAGGCTTGTACTCTTCGTTTGGAGCCGCCAGTGCCGTTGGTAGAAACTCACTCATGTGCATGTTGTAGTAAACGCTGTGGTCGCCGCCCATCTGCCAATGAAAGTTATTGAATAACTCACGAGCTGAGTCAGTAAAACTTGGGGTAAATGCTGTGCTCGCCTCTTTCACGGTCAAGGTAACTTGAGCACCTTCAACTTTTAGAGCTTCTTCAACTGGGTTTGCTGCAAGAGCAAATGACGATGCGGTCGCTAACGATACTAGAACGGCAATGTGTTTAAGTTTCATAATTGGTCTCCTGTTTGGGTTAGGAGAAGTATAAGGAGATGCGCTACACTTAATTAGGTCACTTGGTGACATTTAATGGTAGACACAAGACAATGAAAGCATCATCGAACACCACTAGCATATTGCTCACTTCGACCAGTAACATTGCTCCATATATTCAGTATTGTGACAAACATAGACTGGATTGGCGCACCGTCGCCGTTGCGTGCGGTCTACCCATTGAACTAACACAATCCAATCAATGGCTTCCTACCCAGGACGTAATTCGCTTCATTCATGGCCTTGAGCGTAAGTTTGGCTATTCGATAGGGATTGAGGTTGGACGTAAAGCCTCTCTAGAACAGTTGTCACCTGAGCTAGACCGAAAAATTGATCAATGCACGTCACTAGAGCAAGCGGTACGCTGCTTGATTACTGAAATATCGACCTTAAGTAATCACGTCACCATATGGACGGAAAAAAGCGATGGATTGTGGTGGCTGTGTCATCGAAGTTGCTATCACCCATCGACCTCAGGTTTTGAACAAGCCGAATGGTTTCGCGCTCTGACCGTGATTAGCCTATGCCGTAAGTTCATTGACAGTCGCTGGCAACCATCACACGCCAAGTTGGTCTCTAAGCACAACAGCGCACGCAAATTACCTAAGCATTTCTTTGATTCTGATATTCAGTTTGAAGAGCAATACGGTGCGTTCTCGATTCCGCTGCCCGATGATTATCGTGCCATTTCAGAACGAAATAGTACCCAAGATTGGCATCACGCTGTCGAGATATTAATAGACACCTATGCGAATCTACCTTGGTTCAATATTGAGTGGTTTGCGACCATGCTCGGCATGACAAAACGAACGCTGCAGAGAAACCTGAAGAGCAAAAACATTATCTTTAAAGAAGCCAAAGAACAAGTTCGGGAAACTAAAGCAAAACAGCTACTTGAAGAGACCAACCTTTCTGTTCAAGACATCAGTTGGCAAGTGGGTTACAGCGACTTGAGTAATTTCAATCGTGCATTCAAAGGTTGGGTTGGAGTCACGCCACCAAGTTATCGGGATAAAGCGAAACATTAGAAATAGTCGAATGGAAAACCTTTAGACCCAATCCGCTAATATAAAACTCAGAAACAAGATACGACACCTTAAATTTCAATAAGCGAACGCATAAAGTTGCATTGCACAATGCTCACATACCAATGAAACTGTGCAAAGGTAATATCGATAGATTTAATGACATTTATTGGTATCGAGCTAACGTTACGTTATCCTTTACGCAATTCTTCATTGAGTGGATTGTCACTACGACAAACCTACCTTCAAGACTGATAAGAGTGTTATGAATTCTACGACCGCAACTCCCTCGCCTTCTCTTGGCCGACAACTCTATACAATGACATGGCCAATGCTGTTTGGGGTGCTCTCCCTGATGAGCTTCCAACTTGTAGACAGTGCTTTTATTGGCCAGTTAGGCGTACTGCCGCTCGCGGTTCAAGGCTTCACGCTACCAATTCAGATGATCATTATCGGGATTCAAGTCGGACTAGGCATCGCGACAACGGCTGTGATCGCGAGAGCTATTGGGGCTAACGAGATACGCTATGCCAAACAGCTCGGCGGATTAGTCGTTGCGATGGGCAGTGTGAGTGTTGCGCTGTTCTCGGTCATCATCTATCTGTTGCGTGGTCCTATTTTACAACTCCTCGATGCACCACCGACGGTACTGCCGATCATTGATTCTTACTGGATCTATTGGCTGGTAAGCTCTTGGACAGGCGCACTGCTCTACTTTTTCTACAGTGTGTGTCGTGCCAATGGTAATACCATGCTGCCCGGTTCGATGATGATCGCGACCAGCATCATCAACTTGATATTGGACCCGATTTTCATATTCACGCTCGACATGGGCATCAACGGAGCCGCGATTGCGACCATCTTGGCATTCGGTGCGGGTATCTTTATCGTTGCTCCTAAGGTGACGAAGAAGCATTGGATGACATTCGACTGGCACGATCTTGATATCGGCAAAAGTGTTCGCTCTATAGGAAACATCATGGGGCCAGCCATGATCAGCCAATTGCTCCCACCAGTCTCTTCGATGCTCGCCACCAAACTGCTTGCAGGCTATGGCACAGCAGCCGTTGCGGCCTGGGCGCTAGGTTCACGTTTTGAGTTCTTTTCGATTGTTGCAGTGCTTGCTCTGACTATGTCGATGCCACCTATGATTGGCCGAATGTTGGGAGAGAAGAACCTAGGGAACATACGTAGTCTTGTGAAGATTGCCGTGATGTTTGTATTAGGGTTCCAATTAGTGATCGCACTGGTAACTTGGGTGTTCTCTAGCGGGTTGGCAAATCTCATGACCAGCGAAGACGAAGTCTCGACCATTTTGAACTACCACTTACTTATCGTTCCTATCAGTTTAGGGCCTTTGGGTATCTGTATGTTGATGGTTTCTATCTCTAACGCTTTAGGCAAGTCTTATACTGCCTTGACGATATCAGCACTCCGCCTGTTTGCTTTCTTCTTACCTTGCCTATGGGTTGGCTCTCAGCTTGCTGGCATTGAAGGCTTATTCTGGGGTGCCATGGTAGGTAATGTACTTGCCGGCACTTGTGCATGGTTTATGTACCAGCGAGCACTTGGGCAAGTAGAAGCCAAGCTAGCCAAATAGGTAATTGAACAGCTAGAGCGTTACGAACGAAAAAGCAGCCACTTAGGCTTAATGCCGTTCACTTAAGAGTGAACGGCATTTTTGTTCTTAGCATACCGTTGTGGTCTGGGTTTAACTGTTCTAGGGAATGTCCTTTCCCTTCGCCCTTCAAGTATTAAGCTTTCAGCCATGTTGTGGAACCCCTTTAGCTGACGAGGTATTGCGCCTGGTGTTGAGTAAGGTAAGCCTACAAGTAACGCAGATACATGAGCTAATGTGCCGTTAAAACTGAGTTGATAAGGAAGGTAATTTCCCTTTAGATTGAAGCAGAGCTCGACCATCTGGTATCGGATTAAATTGTAAGTAAGCAAGATGCCCCATAACTCCTGCTTTACCAGTTCTGGTAAACGACTTCGCAGCGTGAGACGATTTCCAAGCATGTATTGTTTCTGCTCTCGGTAGCCTAGCTCAATTTCCCAACGATGTTCATAAAGGCCTGCAATATCTTTTGATGGGTAACGCAGGGAGTCCGTCATGGAGGTTAATACTTGGTAGTCTTTTCCTTTAATTTTACGAGTGACAAGTCGAGCGGTTATCGACTTTGGTAAATCAGGCCATAGCTTTCTAGCCCTTGGGTTACTGTGTAATTGAACCAGTTTGTCATTTCGCCCTAAAGATTGAACAATGTCATATTGTGTATTTTTCTTGAGGGGGATAAGCCAATGACGCTCTGAGCCAGAGTCTTGCCATTTATGTAATAAGCCTAAAGAATAGAATCCCTTATCGAACATTGTCACGCTATGGTTTGGTGTTGTTTCTATCAGTTTTTCAGCTAATATCATTTCGTTTGTATTGTAATTATCAAAGGCACTGGCCGTAATAATGTGACTGCTTAGTTCCATTTGGCAGACCATTCTCACTTGCGGATATTGCGTCCCTTTTTGTCGAGAAAATGCCTTTTCATTTTGCGGGTTATCGGGCGTTCGCCAAACAACGCCATCGACGCCAAGAAGCGTTAATCCATTCCACTGGGGTAACTTTGCACTTTTTAACCATGACGTAGTCATTCGCTCAAAGACCGCTTTAATTGCGTCTTCACCCAAAGTCTTTCGACGTTGAGTTAACGCACTTGGTGCGACAAAAGCTTTACCTGTACGGTCGACAATATCAAGTTGGTTCACTAAATCTTTCATGGATTTACTGTTATAGATAGCCATTCCAACAAGCAGCCACACCATGGATTCTAAAGTTAATTTCCTCTTTCTCATCGTGACGGTATCAGTAAGAGAATAAGCTTCGTCGATGAGGTCAATTGGAAGCAAGTCAGACAAAGTTTCAACGTTGCTAGGTTTCCAATCATTAATTATGTTTAGAGCTTGAGAAACATCCATAAAAAAATCCAAGTGCATTAAATACACTTGGATTTTGACAGCTCTGAAGGATCGTTCAACCGATCACTTTGGCTTTAACTGATCGGCATTAGCCACTTAGGCTGCTTTTTTAATACCTAAGTTCTAATTTACATTACATCCCTCCGATGAACCTCTTTCACGAATATAGCCTCTCTAATCCAACCTTGCTTTCAATTGAACAAAATTCCAATCAACCGTCATCTTATTCTCAGAACGAATACTTAATTAACATTCATCTAAGACATCAATCAAGCCAATTCTAAGCGCCCTTTAGAACTTGTCCTAGATCATCAAAACATTCAATAACGCAACCTTTGGTTTTAAATATGTAAACCTTGATGAAGTTTAAGAAATTAAACCTGATTTACCTATTTCGAGTGATCACGTTCAAATTTCGTGCGTGATTTAGCTCTAAAACTTACGATTTGTTGATGTTTTAGACGTTTACGTCAGGTTTACAGAAGTTTACTGCGTATTGTGGAAATACCACCAAAGGAGTAGATTTCATTCATTGAGTTCAAAAATGTAAACCGAAACCATGAATGTAAAACAAGTTCGATTCACCGATGAAGACAGAGAATGCTTAAGCAATTACTTCCGCTTAGCAGACACAATTGCCGATTTGATTGGTCCCTACTGTGAAGTAGTCATCCATTCATTTGAAAGCTTAGAAAACTCAGTCGTGAAGATCGTCAATGGTCATCATACGGGGCGTGAAATTGGTTCACCGATCACCGATTTAGGTTTACGCATGTGGAGTGCATTCGAGAAGACTGGCGAAGTTTCTCCAAAAAGCTACTTCACCAATGCAGCAGACGGATCCCTACTGAAATCGACTACCTGCGTACTGGCTGGTCCACAACAAAAGCCGATCGGCATGCTGTGTATCAACATGAACTTATCTTTCCCATTTCCAGAAATCGTCAAAACGCTGATGCCGCAGTGCAATGTGCCGCAAGCCATTGTCAGCGAGACATTCAGCAACAATGCAAACGACGTGATTCAACAAGCACTGAGTTCAGCCATTAACGAGGTTGACCAAGACGAGTCGGTTTCTTCCAAAGGTCGCAATAAAGCCATCATTCGTTGTTTATTTGATAACGGCGTATTTGAGCTAAAAGAGACGACTACACAAGTATCAGAGCAACTTGGGATCAGCCGACAGGCGGTTTACAAGTTTATCCGTGAATTTAAATCAGAATAAAACCAATAATTTAGGAGTTACATCGTGAAACAGATCATTGCCACTGAACAAGCACCTGCAGCTATCGGCCCTTACTCACAAGGTACGTCTTACGGCGACATGGTTTATACATCAGGTCAATTACCTCTCGTTCCAGAAACCATGCAGTTTGTTGAGGGCGGCATCAAAGAGCAGGCTCGTCAGTCGCTAGAAAACTTAAAAGCTGTACTAGAAGCGAGTAATGCAGGACTGGACACAGTGCTTAAGACAACCTGCTTCCTATCTGACATGGAAAACTTCGTTGCCTTTAACGAAGTCTACACCGAGGTGTTTGGTACAGAGAACGCACCTGCTCGCTCTTGTGTTGAAGCAGCACGACTACCAAAAGACGCACTGGTTGAAGTTGAAGCCATCGCATACAAAAAATAACCGACTTAGGTATTAATGGGTATCATAGGAGATTCTCATGAGCGTTTCATTTATCGCATTAAGCGTATTGTTCTTTGGGTTCTACGCACTGCTGTCGAACTTCAAAAAGCAAAAGAAAAGTTTTAACTTCCGCGTACTGAGTGCGCTTGCTGCTGGCTTATTGTTCGGTGGCGCAATTCAACTTGTTTTCGGTGTCGGTAACGTTGCGACCTCTGGCTTTGCTGAACTGATTTCAGTGTTCGGTAAAGGCTACATCAAACTTCTACAAATGATCGTTATCCCACTGGTATTCGTGGCGATGATCTCTTCGATCATGAACGTTGAAGGCGGCGGTGCGCTATCTCGTATCGCACCAAAAATCATCGGTATTCTACTTTTCACTTGTGCAATCTCAGCAGCCGTTGGTATCGCAAGTATTTACCTATTTGGTATCGATGCGAACGCGCTAGTAAGCACAATCGGCACAAACAGTGCGATTGAAGCTCGCGGTGATTCACTGGTAGCAACACAAGATGCAATGGCGAGCAGTGGTCTGTCTGGTATGGCTCTGTCTATCATTCCTACCAACATCTTTGACATGCTAACGGGTTCTCAACGTACTTCTACGCTATCAACTGTCCTGTTCGGCATGTTCCTAGGCTTCTGTATTCTTCAAGTGAAAAACCGTAAGCCAGAGAAAGTACAAAACTTCGTTGATTTCATCAATGCAGCAAAAGAAGTGGTTCTTTCAATGGTTCGTGAAATCCTGAAGCTAACGCCTTACGGTGTATTCGCTCTGATGACCACGTTCATGATGACCAACGACCTATTCGCACTAGCTGAAATGGGCCGCTTCCTTCTAGCAAGCTACGTAGCAATTGGCGTTATGTTCGGCATCCACTTCGTCATGGTGTCAATGTTCGGCCTTTCTCCAGCTAAATTCATGAAGAAAATCTGGCCAGTTTTGGTGTTCGGTTTCGGTTCTCGCTCAAGCATGGCAGCTATCCCGCTAAACGTTGAAACACAAACTCAGCGCCTAGGTGTAGACGAAGAAACAGCAAACATGTCTGCGACATTTGGTACCAGTATTGGTCAAAACGGTTGTGCGGGCATCTACCCTGCAATGCTAGCAATCATGGCGGCACAAGTAATGGGCATGCCTGTAGACTTAAGCTTTATCCTACAACTGATCGCTGTTATCGCGATTGCTTCATTCGGTATCGCAGGTGTTGGTGGCGGTGCAACGTTCGCAGCAGTAGCGGTACTGACCATCATGGGTCTAGACATCACAGTAGTCGCGATTTTAGTGTCTATCGAAGCGCTAATTGACATGGCTCGTACAGCGCTGAACATCTCAGGCTCGATGTTGTCAGGCGTTCTTACAGCGAAGAAGAATGGCTCATTGGATACTGAACAATACGACGCTGACGTTACAGCGACAGTATCAAAAGAAGCAGCAGTATAATTCTCAAACTTAATTAAGAGCACTCCACGTGAGTGCTCTTCTGTTTTTCCTGAGTTCAGGTTATTTAGGTAGTAAATATGAAAGTTGTTGTTATAGGCGGTAGCGCCGCGGGTATGAGTTTCGCAGCAAAGTACAAACGTAATCAGCCATCAGACGAAGTCATCGTTCTAGATAAGCGTAGCTACATCTCTTTCGGAGCCTGTGGCTTACCTTACTTTGCAGGCGGCATGTTTGATGACACCGAACGAATGATTTCTCGTACACCAGAGCAAGCCATCAAATCTGGTTTAGATGTACGTGTAGAAACGGAAATGGTGTCGTTCGACCGCACTGAAAAACAGATTACGGTGCGTCACCAAAACGTAGAGAGCACTATCGATTACGATATGTTGGTGATTGCGACAGGCGCACGTCCAATTGTGCCTTCATTCGGTGAATTCAATCCAGAACACGTATACACACTAACAAGTATGGAAGATGGCTTGGCGGTTAAGGAAGCGCTAAAGGATAGTAACAAGCAGCGTGTGTGTGTTATTGGGGCTGGCTTTATAGGGCTGGAAGTCTTTGATGCAGCACATGGCTTGGATAAGCACGTGACGATTATCGAACGTGAACAACACATCATGAGCCGTCAGTTCAGCTCTGAGATCATTGAAGTAGTTGAAGGTGCAATTCGTGAATCCGGTGTAGAGCTAAAAACCGGTTGCAGCGTGTCTGCGATTCGCGATGCCGAGCAAGGTGGTTACATCGTAGAAACCGATAACGGCAATGTAGAAGCTGATGTCGTTATCCTGTCACTCGGCTTCAAACCAAACACTGAAGCATTCGAACTACCAAAAGCCGCAAATGGTGCGTTGTTGGTGAATGAATATGGTGCCACTGAAGATGCTTACATCCATGCTGTAGGTGACTGTGCCGTTGTCCATCATATGGCACTAGGCAAACCCGTTTATGTTCCTCTAGCCACCACAGCCAACAAGCAAGCACGCATGATGGCAGACAAGCTAGCAGGAAAAGACACTTACATGTCGGGCTTCTTGGGTTCATCTTGTTTGAAAGTGCTCGACTACGAACTGGCGTGTACAGGCGTGTCTGAACTTCTGGCGAAAGAGCATAGCTTAGATGTGAAAGTATCAACGATTTCAGATAAGAACCAAACGGATTACTACCCAGGCCAAGAAGACATCAAGGTGAAGTTGGTTTATCACCCAGAGACTAAGGTTCTTCTAGGTGGTGAGATCGTAGGTAAGAAAGGAGCGGTTGGCCGTATTAACGCACTAGCGGTAGCTATCACCGCGAAGATGACGACTCAACAACTAGGCTACATGGACTTCTGTTATGCTCCTCCTTTTTCACGTACTTGGGATGCTCTAAACGTGGCAGGTAACGTCGCTAAGTAAGCGAACTGATTATACTAGTCCCAAAGAATATTCATTTCAACATCAAAGCAGAGCGATTAAGCTCTGCTTTTTAGATAACCTACGATCTTATCATAGACAGGATCTTAAGCTCTAAGCTATTTATTTAGATAGAAAAAAGGCTTCATTTATGATCAGATAATCGTCGCCAAACAAACCACCCATATCAACCGTGAAGCCGATGACGATTATCTCCCTACAAAAGCAGTTTAAGCAATTCTTTAATGCTGATAGCCTTCAAAAAATGGCGAAAAGTACAGGACTTATGAAGCGATGTCGGGCTATCTTACCCGACCAGCTAGTAGTAAGCCTAGTGGCCGCTTTGAGCAAAGGAAACTGCTCATCTATTGCCGATTTACTAAGGCAATTCAATGGGATGTGCTTAAGCGCTAAAGATACTGTGGCTTATAAGCCCTACCATAACCAGTTAAGAAAGAAGAATTTCCGATATTCATGCGCCAATTGGCCATGCGAGCGATAGCTCAGTTTGCTCGCCAGCAGAGTGCCAACCTACCAGATAAACTCGCCACCTTTGATGATGTGCTGCTTCAAGATGGTAGCTCTTTCCACATTCATCGTGACCTTTCGAACGTTTACCCGAGCCGATTTAAACGCAATCCAGCCGCAGTTGAATGCCATATGACAATGTCTTTAAAAAGCTTTTCTCCAGTCGCAATGAGCATCAGCGCTGATACAGCATCAGAAAGAGACTTTTGCCCGCCCCAAAACAATGAGTAACAAATTGTTGTTGGCTGACGCAGGGTACCCTGACTTCCAATTCTTTACTGAGCTTGAACTGTATGGTGGTTTCTATATTTTTCGAGGAGCAAAGTCCCTGAATCCTCATGTTATAGAAGCGAGAAACGGTCAGGGCCGGCATTTATCTAAACTAGAAGGAAAGAAGCTCAAAGACATCACTCGAGGTACTAATCGCTCACAGGTACTCGACCTTAAAGTTCGTAGTGGTAAGCAAGAATTTAGAGTGGTAAGACGTTGGTTTGCCGAAGAAAAGCGATTCTGTATTTGGTTAACTAACTTGCCTTCAGGTACCTATACTGCTGATGACATAATGGCGATCTACCGCTGTCGATGGCAGGTGGAGTTGCTTTTTAAAGAATTAAAATCTCACACAAACTGGCAACGATTTGTCACCGCACAAAAGGCCATCGTTGATGGGCTTATCTGGGCCAGTTACTCTCGCTGATCATCAGGCGCAGTACTGCGCTTCAGATAATGCCATCGGTCTCGCTGTTTAAGGCGGCAAAAAATGTGGATGTGTGGCTGTTGCCCATATTTGAATGTATCAGCCACAAGGCATGGTCAGAAATAGGTAATAAACTGGAATGGGCCTCTAGCTATATATTTAAGAACGCACAAAAGTCCGCCCAGAGGAAGTCAAAGAAAAACATCACGTTAGACGGGATTTATGCTGGTCTTAATGCTTAAGGTTCAGTCTATGACGATCTTATAGTTCATCTGATGGAAGAACAAAGTCGACATATAACGCAAAATTTCCGATTCCAGAAGCTTTAATACCATCCAAGTCTAAATCATTTGTCGAATAGATCATGGAAGAAACCCCCATGTTGCTTAGTTCTATCGCCTTCTTATACTCACTCCCAAGCGAGCCAAGGTTATCACCCCGATACGTCACAGCCCTAATTTTATTTAAATCAATCCACTCAAGAATAAATGGTGTATTTAGATCTATATTTAATGCGACGTTATTAAAACCTAACTCTATTGCTTCATTATATTTATCTATACTGAACACTTCGATAATATATTTATCTTTATCTATTATATATTTTGAAAGCAAGGCAAGATTTTTTATTTTATCCGTAACTAACACCACTTCATTTTCATCTATAATATCAATAGCTGTAGATATATTTAGTGTTTTATATTTATCATAAATTATCTTTGATTCAAACTCTTTATAGCTAATAGACCCAGTATTATTAGAATTTGTCATTTCGTGAAAAGACTTCCAATCATGAACAGCAACAATCCATCCATCCGATGAGATAAGTAGATCTAACTCTATCATCTTGAAACCATGTTCAATTGATTGCTCCATCGCTTCTAACGAGTTTGTATATTTTAATCCATTGATTCCCCCACCGGCATGTGCGATCAAACCACCAGAATTAACGATAATTCCAGAGATATTATTATGTTCATTTGGGTATGCCTTTACATTGCCTCTCCATACATCAATGACTACACTCATCGAAGGGCCGATAACAAAAGCTACCCAAAAACATATGAGAACTAGACAAAATATTGATATTAAGACTCTGATTCCTTTAAGTATCATGACATTTTACCTGTTGAGAACTGGGGCTGATGATAATGTGTGGTTTACCCTGTCAATATTGAGTTTAAACATGTTATTTATAGCAACTATAATAGCATTTGTCGGTAATAGATTTGTATTTCTTCTTCTCACTGTAATAATGACTTTTGATTTCTACTTAAGATTAAACTCTCTAAGTTTAGACTTAGGTGTCTTAGGGTCGGTTTTAGAGTCTAATCGAGGTGAAATTCTTGAACATATAAAAATCATTAGTTCCGTAACATATTTAAAGATAATTGTATTTTTCATTCTGGTTTTTCTATCATTTCACATTACCTTAGGAAAGGTTGGTAAGTCATTTTCATTAATTATGTTGATATTATTTTCCAGTATATTAGTCACAAAATTTTATAGCTTACATGATAATAAAAAGACGACATATATCAATGAAGAATACTTAAAAACAATCCATCATGAAGTGTGGTTTAGTTTTTTAGGGCTAATTACAGTTATTAAACCTATTTCTTTATATTATGAACTCTCTCTTCTCGAAGGGGGAAAATCAGTAATCTCTTCAAAATGGGAGAATGTTCATACAAATAAGGTATTAAAGGATATTTACATCGTAAATATTGGTGAATCTGTTATTAAAAATTACTACCCATCGTATAACGAAGAGAATGGAAAGATAAAAGGAGCAGCCATATTTAATGGTGTTATTTCCCCATCCGTTGTTACATATTTCTCAGTCCCTCGAATATTATCAAAGAGCCTAGATGTAAACAGGCATGATAAAAACTTAAATGTGATAGATCTTGCTAATGATGCTGGAATGAAAACTTATTGGATATCAAATCAAGCTAAGATCGGGCAATACGAGACACAGGTATCCGCAATCGCGAGTAGGGCACATTACCAATATTATAAGAATACGTCTTATGATAAAGCCGAACCCGATAACATTCTCCTTCCAGAAGTTATCAAGGCGATTCGTGAAGAAACTAAAAGGCCAAAAGTGATTTTCATCCACACCATGGGGTCACATTATGATTTTTGTAAAAGATTTGATGAAGAAATTTCACTAAAAGCCTCCGATAACAAGTATCTAGCATGCTATTCAAAATCAGTGACTTATGGCGTGGCTTTTATAGAGAAGCTTAGAGACCTACTCACGCTGCATGATAAAACATATAAAATCATTTATTTTTCTGACCATGGCCTAACATCTGTAAACGTTCCACCGTATCTGATTCACGGAACTGGCTCACATTTTTCAAGGCAGGCAGTAGAAGTACCTTTCATAGCAATGAGTAATGATCCACAAGAAACGAAAATACATTCGGTTAAATATAACCTAAGAGACTTTTCAGACACATTTGCACAATGGGTAGGAATATCTTCAGAACAGACAGAGCAAAACAAAAGTATCTTCAATACCGAGTACATAGGAAAGGAGTATGACTCAGTGTTAACGAGTGAGTTCAAGGTAAGAAAAATCGACTAAGCGAACAACTGATACAGAAGATTCTGAATACCATAAAGTTTACTTAGTAACCTTCTCCGCACATCAATTTATCCCTTATCTGACACTGTGTAGGCAGATATCAGCTCAATTTTACTTATTCAAGAGACTTCATTAACCTTGTTAGTAAAAAGCCTAATGAGATGATTTAGGAAACTCTGACAGTATCCGCAAGTGAATTAAGTGCGTGTGTAAATATTTGGATGATACATAATGATTTGAAGCAGATAAGAAAAAAGCCCGCTGATTTCTCAGCGGGCTTTTCAATGGTGGTGGAGGGATAGGGATTTGAACCCTAGAACCGCTATTAACGGTTGCCGGTTTTCAAGACCGGTGCTTTCGACCACTCAGCCATCCCTCCAACAAATTGTCATCAACAGATTAGTACACTGTTGAGGTTGTTATTTGCTACGCAAATAACGAAATTAAAGCCTGGCGATGTCCTACTCTCACATGGGGAAGCCCCACACTACCATCGGCGCTATTGTGTTTCACTTCTGAGTTCGGCATGGAATCAGGTGGGTCCACAATGCTATGGTCGCCAAGCAAATTTTGCTTTTACTTTCAGTTTTTTAAAAACTGAAGGCAAAATAATCTGGAAAACTGATTTAAAAGTCTATCTCTTCAAACTCATTCAAGGTCTGGTCTTTCTTTGAGTCCACAAAACCCCTTGGGTGTTGTATGGTTAAGCCTCACGGGCAATTAGTACAGGTTAGCTCAATGCCTCGCAGCACTTACACACCCTGCCTATCAACGTCGTAGTCTACGACAACCCTTTAGGACGCTTATAGCGCCAGGGAAAACTCATCTCAAGGCTCGCTTCCCGCTTAGATGCTTTCAGCGGTTATCGATTCCGAACTTAGCTACCGGGCAATGCCATTGGCATGACAACCCGAACACCAGAGGTTCGTCCACTCCGGTCCTCTCGTACTAGGAGCAGCCCCTTTCAATTTTCCAACGCCCACGGCAGATAGGGACCGAACTGTCTCACGACGTTCTAAACCCAGCTCGCGTACCACTTTAAATGGCGAACAGCCATACCCTTGGGACCGACTTCAGCCCCAGGATGTGATGAGCCGACATCGAGGTGCCAAACACCGCCGTCGATATGAACTCTTGGGCGGTATCAGCCTGTTATCCCCGGAGTACCTTTTATCCGTTGAGCGATGGCCCTTCCATTCAGAACCACCGGATCACTATGACCTGCTTTCGCACCTGCTCGAATTGTCATTCTCGCAGTCAAGCGGGCTTATGCCATTGCACTAACCACACGATGTCCAACCGTGTTTAGCCCACCTTCGTGCTCCTCCGTTACTCTTTGGGAGGAGACCGCCCCAGTCAAACTACCCACCAGGCACTGTCCGTAATCCCGATTCAGGGACCAACGTTAGAACATCAAAACTACAAGGGTGGTATTTCAAGGACGACTCCACCACATCTAGCGACGCGGTTTCAAAGTCTCCCACCTATCCTACACATGTAGGTTCAATGTTCAGTGCCAAGCTGTAGTAAAGGTTCACGGGGTCTTTCCGTCTAGCCGCGGGTACACTGCATCTTCACAGCGATTTCAATTTCACTGAGTCTCGGGTGGAGACAGCGTGGCCATCATTACGCCATTCGTGCAGGTCGGAACTTACCCGACAAGGAATTTCGCTACCTTAGGACCGTTATAGTTACGGCCGCCGTTTACCGGGGCTTCGATCAAGAGCTTCGACCGAAGTCTAACCCCATCAATTAACCTTCCGGCACCGGGCAGGCGTCACACCGTATACGTCATCTTACGATTTTGCACAGTGCTGTGTTTTTAATAAACAGTTGCAGCCACCTGGTATCTGCGACTCTCGTCTGCTCCATCCGCAAGGGACTTCACTGATAAGAGCGTACCTTCTCCCGAAGTTACGGTACCATTTTGCCTAGTTCCTTCACCCGAGTTCTCTCAAGCGCCTTGGTATTCTCTACCCGACCACCTGTGTCGGTTTGGGGTACGATTCCTTACAATCTGAAGCTTAGAGGCTTTTCCTGGAAGCATGGCATCAATGACTTCACTACCGTAGTAGCTCGACATCGTATCTCAGCGTTAGTAGCGGTCCGGATTTACCTAAACCACCCGCCTACGTACTTGAACCTGGACAACCGTCGCCAGGCCCACCTAGCCTTCTCCGTCCCCATCGCAATTGTAAGAAGTACGGGAATATTAACCCGTTTCCCATCGACTACGCCTTTCGGCCTCGCCTTAGAGTCGACTTACCCTGCCCCGATTAACGTTGGACAGGAACCCTTGGTCTTCCGGCGAGGGAGTTTTCACTCCCTTTATCGTTACTCATGTCAGCATTCGCACTTCTGATACCTCCAGCAGCCCTTACAGACCACCTTCAACGGCTTACAGAACGCTCCCTACCCCACATACCCTAAGGTACGTAGCCGCAGCTTCGGTGTATAGCTTAGCCCCGTTACATCTTCCGCGCAGGCCGACTCGACCAGTGAGCTATTACGCTTTCTTTAAATGATGGCTGCTTCTAAGCCAACATCCTGGCTGTCTGAGCCTTCCCACATCGTTTCCCACTTAGCTATACTTTGGGACCTTAGCTGGCGGTCTGGGTTGTTTCCCTCTCACGACGGACGTTAGCACCCGCCGTGTGTCTCCCGGATAGTACTTACTGGTATTCGGAGTTTGCAAAGGGTTGGTAAGTCGGGATGACCCCCTAGCCTTAACAGTGCTCTACCCCCAGTAGTATTCGTCCGAGGCGCTACCTAAATAGCTTTCGGGGAGAACCAGCTATCTCCAGGTTTGATTGGCCTTTCACCCTAGCCACAAGTCATCCGCTAATTTTTCAACATTAGTCGGTTCGGTCCTCCAGTTGATGTTACTCAACCTTCAACCTGCCCATGGCTAGATCACCTGGTTTCGGGTCTAATCCTAGCAACTGTACGCCCAGTTAAGACTCGGTTTCCCTACGGCTCCCCTAAACGGTTAACCTTGCTACTAAAATTAAGTCGCTGACCCATTATACAAAAGGTACGCAGTCACACCACGAAGGTGCTCCTACTGCTTGTACGTACACGGTTTCAGGTTCTATTTCACTCCCTCACAGGGTTCTTTTCGCCTTTCCCTCACGGTACTGGTTCACTATCGGTCAGTCAGTAGTATTTAGCCTTGGAGGATGGTCCCCCCATATTCAGACAGGATATCACGTGTCCCGCCCTACTCGTTTTCACTGATTATGATGTGTCGGTTACGGGGCTATCACCCTTTATTGCGAGACTTTCCAGACTCTTCACCTGCATCATTAAAAGCTTAAGGGCTAATCCAATTTCGCTCGCCGCTACTTTCGGAATCTCGGTTGATTTCTCTTCCTCGGGGTACTTAGATGTTTCAGTTCCCCCGGTTTGCCTCCTGCTGCTATGTATTCACAACAGGATACTTACTTATGTAAGTGGGTTTCCCCATTCAGGAATCCCAGACTCAAAAGGTTATTACTACCTAATCTGGGCTTATCGCAAGTTATTACGCCTTTCATCGCCTCTGACTGCCAAGGCATCCACCGTGTACGCTTAGTCACTTAACCATACAACCCGAAAGGGTCTTAGCGTATGGCAACTAACCAAGGTTTTTGGTTGTCATCAAGAAGGGTTAATTCCTGATAACTGTTTGCCGGACTCAATTGTGAATCAATGTAAACATTGATTCGAATACAAGACACTTGAATGTGTTTGTTGTGTTTATACCGTTCTTATTAACTAAGAGCAGATAAACATTGAGAACTTTTAAATTTGATTAACTTAATCACAGCCTTGGCCGTTTTGTTTTACTTTTTAAAAAGTAAAAATAATTAAGCTAATCAGTCAGCTTTCCAAATTATTAAAGAGCAAGAGTTTTAAGTATTAAACTTTCAAACCCATTTTTAAATACACTCAGCTTTCTATTACTAAGAAAAGTGTGCTTAAAGATGGTGGGCGATACCGGGCTCGAACCAGTGACCCCCTGCTTGTAAGGCAGGTGCTCTCCCAACTGAGCTAATCGCCCATGATAGTTTTGATTCCTTCATGGAGAAAGAATGGTGGAGCTATGCGGGATCGAACCGCAGACCTCCTGCGTGCAAGGCAGGCGCTCTCCCAGCTGAGCTATAGCCCCATATTTTTATTTCCTTGGGAGGAAATGGTGGGCGATACCGGGCTCGAACCAGTGACCCCCTGCTTGTAAGGCAGGTGCTCTCCCAACTGAGCTAATCGCCCCAAATTTTATTTCCTTGGGAGGAAATGGTGGGTCGTGCAGGATTCGAACCTGCGACCAATTGATTAAAAGTCAACTGCTCTACCAACTGAGCTAACGACCCTTTTTACTTCTTGAAGGAAGTGGTATCCCGTAGGGGAGTCGAACCCCTGTTACCGCCGTGAAAGGGCGGTGTCCTAGGCCTCTAGACGAACGGGACACTGCAATTTATCTCTACTTTAAAAGCAGAAACAAACTTTGAAGAACCTTGGGAGTTCTTCATCTCTTTTTCTTTTTAAACCTAATCAATCTGTGTGGGTACTCATCGTGTATATCTTCGTATAAGGAGGTGATCCAGCCCCAGGTTCCCCTAGGGCTACCTTGTTACGACTTCACCCCAGTCATGAACCACAAAGTGGTGAGCGTCCTCCCCTAAAGGTTAAACTACCCACTTCTTTTGCAGCCCACTCCCATGGTGTGACGGGCGGTGTGTACAAGGCCCGGGAACGTATTCACCGTGACATTCTGATTCACGATTACTAGCGATTCCGACTTCATGGAGTCGAGTTGCAGACTCCAATCCGGACTACGACGCACTTTTTGGGATTCGCTCACTATCGCTAGCTTGCTGCCCTCTGTATGCGCCATTGTAGCACGTGTAGCCCTACTCGTAAGGGCCATGATGACTTGACGTCGTCCCCACCTTCCTCCGGTTTATCACCGGCAGTCTCCTGGAGTTCCCGACATTACTCGCTGGCAAACAAGGATAAGGGTTGCGCTCGTTGCGGGACTTAACCCAACATTTCACAACACGAGCTGACGACAGCCATGCAGCACCTGTCTCAGAGCTCCCGAAGGCACACCTGCGTCTCCGCTGGCTTCTCTGGATGTCAAGAGTAGGTAAGGTTCTTCGCGTTGCATCGAATTAAACCACATGCTCCACCGCTTGTGCGGGCCCCCGTCAATTCATTTGAGTTTTAATCTTGCGACCGTACTCCCCAGGCGGTCTACTTAACGCGTTAGCTCCGAAAGCCACGGCTCAAGGCCACAACCTCCAAGTAGACATCGTTTACGGCGTGGACTACCAGGGTATCTAATCCTGTTTGCTCCCCACGCTTTCGCATCTGAGTGTCAGTATCTGTCCAGGGGGCCGCCTTCGCCACTGGTATTCCTTCAGATCTCTACGCATTTCACCGCTACACCTGAAATTCTACCCCTCTACAGTACTCTAGTTCACCAGTTTCAAATGCAGTTCCGAGGTTGAGCCCCGGGCTTTCACATCTGACTTAATGAACCACCTGCATGCGCTTTACGCCCAGTAATTCCGATTAACGCTCGCACCCTCCGTATTACCGCGGCTGCTGGCACGGAGTTAGCCGGTGCTTCTTCTGTTGCTAACGTCAAGAGATAGCGCTATTAACACTACCCCCTTCCTCACAACTGAAAGTACTTTACAACCCGAAGGCCTTCTTCATACACGCGGCATGGCTGCATCAGGCTTTCGCCCATTGTGCAATATTCCCCACTGCTGCCTCCCGTAGGAGTCTGGACCGTGTCTCAGTTCCAGTGTGGCTGATCATCCTCTCAGACCAGCTAGGATCGTCGCCTTGGTGAGCCATTACCTCACCAACTAGCTAATCCCACCTAGGCATATCTTGACGCGAGAGGCCCGAAGGTCCCCCTCTTTGGCCCGTAGGCATTATGCGGTATTAGCCATCGTTTCCAATGGTTATCCCCCACATCAAGGCAATTTCCTAGGCATTACTCACCCGTCCGCCGCTCGACGCCCATTAACGCACCCGAAGGATTGTTAGTGTCGTTTCCGCTCGACTTGCATGTGTTAGGCCTGCCGCCAGCGTTCAATCTGAGCCATGATCAAACTCTTCAATTTAAGATTTTGTCGACTCAACGAATACTGACTTCAAAACTACTATGTAATTTTAAAGCTATTACCATTCCAACAGAATGGTAATGAATTGACTGTGCTCTTTTTGGTTTTCACTTTAAAAAGTGAAATCAAACAGCTCAAGGCTGTACCAAATTGAATTGGTCACTCAGTTCATTGAAATCAATTTTGTTACCGAAGTAACTGTTATTACGCTCTTTCTAAAAAGAACCAATAACGTTTTGATATTCATCAACGAGTGCCCACACAGATTGATAGGTTTAAATTGTTAAAGAGCTTTGCTTATCGAAACTTTCTTTTTACAAAGAAACCCTTGAAAGCGGACGTGAATTCTAGCGATTTAATCTTAAGTGTCAAACACTTTTTAAAATTAATTTATTTCGAACTTTCCGTCTCACTGATTACCGCTGAAGCCTTGTGGCATCTGCCGTGTCAGTGAGGCGGCATTATAGAGATCATCGAAAACATGGCAACCCCTTTTTTGATAAAAATTCAAAAAAGTTGCTTAAGTGTCTACTTTTACGTCAAAAGCCTCTTTCACAGGTCAAAGCTCATACAATTACAGGCATATCACTTAAAATTTCGCTACTAGATCTTTCGAAAATGCCTCTATATCTAGTTCAATACTCCATTTATCACTCAGCTCTACGATGTTATCTAGCGACTGCTGAACCGTTTTTATCGTCAAAGTATTATTGTCAAGGTCGTATACCTGTTTTTGCGTAGTGTAATAGAAGTAAAGGATAGTCAGCGCGTCTCGGTCGCCTTGTTCCGCTTTTGGCTGAATGCGCTTGAGCTTACGATAGATTTGATTGTGGATTTGTTTCAGGTTCCAAACATAAAGCGCTTCTTTGAAATACTCATGCCCTTTTACTCGGCTTGCGATAAATGCATTCAAAGCGACAGATAAGATCACCCCAAGTACGTTCAAATGAAAGTTCCCTGTCGATTCACCAGTAATTGAAGTCGCCGAGCCAAACAATTCAATCAGAATGGTGCCGAATACGATGGCAAACAATGCAAGTGACCCAACTAATGACACCAACAACAGGTTCATCTTCTTTCTATATTCTTCTTTATTAATCTTCTGTAACTTCATCGACTACTTCCTTCTGCAAGTCACCTAATAATTTGCGCATACTATCTATGTAAACATTGGGTCGCTTCAACCCTTACCGTCTTGTAATGTGGTCATTCTCTATTTAATACTCAAAGTTCGCGGGTTGGTGCTAAGTGCAACTCCATTTGACTTCATTAATAGAAAAGAGTTACATACCGCCACAATTTTGGTTATTCATCAATTCATGTTGATAAAGTTCGTTTCGCTTTATCACATACTGACAAGGTACATTCCATGCGTTCATTTGTATTACGCGCTCGCGCAGCCCCTACAGAGAGCAAACTTATCTTAGAAGGTGTTGGGCAAGACGCTCATACTGAGATTCTGGCTCATACTCTGATGAACACGATCTTCGTCGCTCAATCTCATCGTGAGAATGTCACCGTGCACCTTGTATTAGAAAGTACTAAAGACTTCTCACGTACGATCACTTTCGATTCAAATGAGATCACCAACATTGGCGGCTTCCATGAATCGGCATTGTTATCAGCGGTCGTAAGAGCGGTTGATGCTTCTCAAGGTATGACCAAAGAGCAAACTCGTCAGGTTGAACCGGGAATCATCGTTCGCACTATGAGCTTTGAAAAACTAGTCAAAGAACTGGCTGAAGACCACCAGCTATACATGATGGATAAGAAGGGTGACTTTATCCGTGATGCAGAGATTGCTGAAAATCCATGTTTCCTTCTGACTGACCACATCCCTATGCCGAAGAAAAGCTACAACAGCTTAAAGCGCTTAGGGACAGAAAAGATCAGCTTAGGCCCGAACATGCTGTTTGCTTCTCAGTGTGTTGTGTTGATCAATAATGAACTGGATATTCGCGGTTTCTAGCCTCCGTACTAATAAGCTAAACAAAAAAAGAGCTCAACTAAGTGAGCTCTTTTTTATTATCGTTCTCTTGGTATCGATAGTGTTATCTCACAATCGAGCCTGATTAACCAAAGATGAAGCTGTATAGGAAGCCTGCGCCCATCGCCATGCTTAGGATAACGAATAGGAATGCCGCAATCATTTGGTTCTTGAAGATTGATTTAAGCAGGATAACTTCCGTTAAACTTGCACCAGCACTACCAATGATCAATGCCATAACTGAACCCAACGCCATGCCTTTCTGTACTAGAGCTGCACTTAGTGGGATTACCGCTTCAGCACGAATATACAGTGGAATACCAATCACGGCTGCTACTGGAATTGCATACCACATACCTTCACCAGCGTACTGTGCAATTAGGTCTGTAGGAATGAAGCCGTAGATGAATGAACCAATCGCGATACCCATCATTAGGTAAGGGAAAACTTGTTTAAAGTCTTTCCAAGTTGAGAACCAAATTCTCATCCAACGGCTAGGTTCTTTCTTCTCTACGATTTCAGCTGTTGCGCTTCCATCCGCTGAACAGCATGAAACCGTTACTTGTGGCTCTTCTTTTTTAGAATCGCAGCAAGATGTCTCTTTCGCCATTACGGGTGCAGGTTCACCACATGCACTTGTACCACATGAAGATTCCGCTTTAACCGGTGCTGCTTTCTTAGGAGCAGAGTCACCACAGCTAGTGCCACAGCTTAAAGCTGAAGCTGTTGATTCATACGCTTCAGGTTTTACGTAACGCTCAAAGCCAAGCTTCTCAAGAGCGTAACCAGCCACTACAGACACCGTCATTGCTACAAGGAAGTAGAACACAGCAACTTGCCAGCCGAAGGTAATCACAAACAAACCAATGATCACTGGGTTCAATAGCGGGCTACCAAATAGGAACACCATCATTGGACCGAAACCCGCTCTTGCACGCAGCAATCCTTTTAGGAAAGGAATGGTCGAACATGAACAGAAAGGTGTAATTGCACCCAATAGTGCAGCAACCACATAGCCCTTACCATTACGTGAGCTCAGGATAGATTGAATCTTTTCTGGTGTAAGGAACTCTTGAAGAATCCCAACAATGTAACTGATCGCTAAGAAAAGGATAATTAGCTCTACTGCTAAGAAAGCGAACATATCAAGTGCGTCTTTTAGCATTGTTAACATTTCATTGCTCATAATTAACTCCAAACTGGATTGAAGGTCGGGCTCTATGAGAAAAGTAACCAACCCTTAATTTCGAATATTCTCGAATTATAGAAATAAACAGTTCCAGATCAAACATTATTTCGATAAAAATCGAAATGATTTTCGAAAACACAGTTTTTCAATGACTTAAACAGACACCGTTTTTAAATTTGAATTCAACACACATTTCGACTAACATCGAAATTAAATCTTGAGGAGTTAATATGAACTTAGAAGTCGTTGCGAAAGCACTTAAAGAGTTGGGGCACCCTATTCGCCTAACCATTTATAAGAGTGTCGTTAAAGCTGGCTACCAAGGCATTGCAGTTGGCGGCCTACAAGAAGAGCTAGGCATTCCCGGTTCTACCTTGTCTCACCACATATCAAGCTTGGCGTCTGCAGGCCTAATCAGCCAAAGGCGAGAAGGAAGAACTCTATTCTGCGTGGCGGAGTATGAGTGCTTAGAAGGAGTGATTGATTTCTTACAAGACGAGTGTTGCGTAAATGAACAGTGCAACTAATGCACCTTTGAAGCTAGAACAAGTCTGGGCCAAGTATCAGCAAGCATTAAAGTCATTCCTGCATTCAAAGGTCAAAGCCAGCAATTGATGCTGGCTTTGTTGTTTTCATAATCTGCAAATCACTCTTTACTTAAGCGAATCGAGTGCTTGAGCGAACCGAACTATGCTGCTTCCGCTTTTACCACAGGTTGATAGCGCCCCGGTTTATGATTCATCGCTAGAATCAAGTTGGTGACTATCGCACCAAGCACAGACAGAAGAACCAATGACACATCAACAATGAACAGAGAAAGCACAACAATCGTGCAGTCTAATGCCATCTGAACCTTACCCGCTCGAATCCCAAAACGTTCTTGTAAGAACAACGCCAGAATGTTGAAGCCACCCAAGCTCATCTTATGACGGAAAATCACCAACATGCCCGTACCAATTAATCCGCCGCCAAGTAATGCTGCGTACAGTGCATGAATCTCGGCTATCTGAATCACATGATACAAATGATCCACGGCGAACGAGACAATCGAAACGGCAATAAAGGTGTTGATAGTGAAGCGCCACCCCATACGAGCGACAGACAAAATATAGAAAGGTAAGTTAAGTGCGAAGAACACTTGGCCAAAGCTCAAGTCCGTCACTTTGGTAATGAAGATAGCTAGACCAGCCGTGCCTCCAGTAAGCAGACCGACCTGATTGAAAAAGATAACGCCGAGTGATACCAATGCGCTACCTAAGATCAGCGCCAGTAAGTTTTCGCGAAGGTTATGATCTTTATCCATGTGAATGACTCTCCCTGAATCTTTTAACATCGTGTTTCAGTCAGTTGAAACGATTTACGCCCAAATTTACGATGTTCATCAGATAAGTCGAGCGAATAGCCGATCTTGCGAGGTGATTAGTTTGTATATTAGTTTTTACAGTTTTGTGAAAAATCTCAATAAAGCAATCAGTTACGAACATGAAATTAAGTATCTACTCTGAATTACACACTTCTACCGTTGAATCAGTGAGCATAGCGTTTTCCTACTTATTGGTCATGTTTCATCCCAATTCCAGCGATATATAAGTCTATGCATAAAACGCATAGACTAAATCACAAATGGTCATTTGATACATAACCTACTCATCACTATGATGCGCGACTTCTTACAACATTGAGCGCATGTCAACACCGTATGTTTTCACAATCTCTTTTTGCCCAATTGGCCAGAATGACGCTATTTCTCGTCATTAGTTTGGTTATTGTGCATCACAGTCAGCCATTGATTGATCTCTTGGCTCAGCATGCCGTGAGCAGTGGCTGCCACCAGCAATCAGCGCACGAGCATGCTGGGCACGAACATCACCATGAGATGACTGACCAACACATGTCAGCGCAAGACCACTCACATCACCACCATTAATTTAAGAGTATTAGAATGAGCATTTTCCGTTTTCCTTTACTGGTATGGCTAGGGATAGGCACACTTATTATCAGTCTAGGGATCAGACAATCATTCGGCATTTTCATGATGCCAATTTCAGAGCATTTCGGTACAGGTCGCGAGTTTTTCAGCTTTGCGATTGCGCTACAAAACCTTTTGTTCGGCGTGTTCCAACCTTTTGTTGGTATGGCAGCCGACAAATGGGGAGCAAGACGCATCATTATCGCGGGTGCATGTGCTTACGGTTTGGGTTTACTTCTTACCTCAATTTCTACCGAATCGAGCATGCTTTACGTCTCATTGGGTGCACTCGTTGGCCTTGGATTAAGTGCGACAAGTTATGTGATCGTGCTTGGCGCAGTGGCGAAAGTTGTACCAGCAGAGCACGCGGCTAAGGCGTTTGGCTTAACCACGGCTGCAGGTTCATTTGGTATGTTCGCGGTAATTCCGGGCGCACAATACATGCTGAACGAGTTTGATTGGCAAAGTGCGATGCAAGTGTTTGGCGTACTATGTTGTTTGATGATCTCTTTTGCGCTGTTCATGCGAGCGCCTAAAGCAGCCTCAAACAAACAAGCGCAAGCTGAAGAGAACCAAACACTGAAAGAAGCGCTGTCTGAAGCATTTGCTCACAAAGGTTACTGGTTGATTCACGCGGGCTTCTTCGTGTGCGGTTTCCACGTAATGTTTATCGCAACGCACTTACCGAGCTATTTAGCAGATAAAGACCTACCCGCGAGCAGCGCTGCGATGGCACTGGCTTACGTTGGCATCTTCAACATCTTCGGGTCTTACTTCTGGGGTGTGATGGGCGACAAGTTCAGCAAACGCCACGTTATGTCTGCACTGTACTTAGTACGAACTGTGGTTATCGGTGCGTTTGTTACTCTGCCTGTGACTGAGTCAACTGCGGCTATCTTCGGTGCGGCCATTGGATTCTGTTGGCTAGGTACAGTGCCGCTAACGTCTGGCTTAGTTCGTCAGATCTTCGGTGCCCGTTACCTATCAACGTTGTACGGCTTGGTGTTCTTTACTCACCAAGTAGGTAGCTTCTTAGGCGCTTGGGTTGGTGGTCGTATTTACGATTACTACGGTTCTTACGAGCCAATCTGGTGGTCAACGGTGGTGCTGGCATTTGCAGCAGCACTTATCCATTTACCAATCAATGACAAGCCCATTGAGCGATTGAAATTGGCAATGGCTTAACGTTTTATGCTGACTCCCCCACTAGCGTAAACAACAAGTCGTTCCAATAAAGCGAGTGAGTATTGAAAGGAAGCATCCTGAGATACTCACTCGCTTTTTTGTTGGTCGTTATAATAGAAATGATAACTAGCGAAACTGGCATAAAGCTCACTGAATAATAAGACTATTCTTTTGGTTTTCATTTATAGTATCCACCCGCTCCTTTAAAACTAATCCGCAGGCTTATGGAATACATAGATCAGACTGTCCTTATCGCAATGGCACTCATTTTTGTCGGCTCGTTTGTGCAAACCGCAATCGGCTTTGGTTTGGCCATTGTTGCAGCCCCACTGCTGTTTTTGGTCTCTCCAGATTATGTACCTGCGCCTATCTGTTTAATTGGTCTGTTTATCTCGTTATTCAACGCTTTTAAACATCGAGCAAATATCTCTATTGGCGGATTAAAAATCGCATTGCTGGGCCGTATTCCAGGCTCACTAGCTGGCGGGGCTTTGTTGGTGATGGTTTCAACGAGCGTGTTATCACTATGGTTGGGCTTATTGGTGGTATTTGCCGTGATTGTTAGCCTACTGCCTTTTAGACTCGAACCAACCCCAACTAAGATGGGCATTGCGGGATTCTTTTCTGGGTTCTTTGGCACCAGTTCGGGCATTGGTGGTCCGCCGATGGCACTGCTACTCCAACACCAAGATGCCAATCAGCTTCGTGGTAACCTTTCTGCGTTTTTCGTGTTTAGTTCGATCATCTCGTTGATTGTTCAAATCCCAATTGGCTTCTTCACCATGCACCATTTGATCATTACCATCCCTTTGCTGCCTGCGGCTTGGTTAGGTTATAAAGTGGCATTGATGACGACACAAAGCATCCCTAAAGAGAAGATACGCATTGGTTCATTGCTGCTATGTTCTATCAGTGGCTTTACGGCAATTTGGCAGGGTTTAGCTGGCTAGTGCTTGGTGAATTAAAGACGGGAAGGTAGAAAGAGATCTTAAAAACCACAGATCAAACACCCAATAGATAAAAGGACGTTCTATGACTTACGATGAATTCAATACATTCTGCGAGTCACTGCCTGCAACCAGTTATGTGATGCAGTGGAATAACTCTCACGTTTGGAAAGTAGGTGGCAAGGTGTTCGCGATTGGTGGTTGGGGACCGAAAGATGAGCCTGCGTTTATCTTCAAGGCGTCCGATCAAAATTTCGACTTTCTCAAAGAAGAGCCAGGCTATAAACCCGCGCCCTACTTTGCTTCTCGTGGCATGAAGTGGATTCAGCTTTTTGAGAGCACATCAGAAAGGGATGAGGAACTAAGATACTACCTCACTGAGTCACACCGAATTGTGTCTTTGGGGCTTACCAAAAAGAAACAAGCAGAACTCGGGCTCAATCAGTAGTCAGAATATCTACTTGTTAAATATAGATTTATGCTCGTCTTAAAAACTTAGGCCGCTCTTAAAACCTTAAGCCTCTCTTAAAAACTTAGGTGACTCTTAAAAATTTAGGCAATAAAGGTTCTATCTTTTGCGTTGGAATCAGTGGCACCAATAAATAAATTAAACCCGCAAAGGCGATAGACGCCGCTAGGTCTTCAGGTCGATGCATGCCAAGCCAAACACGGCTATAGGCGACACCACCAGCCCAAACCAACAAACCGCCGACTAGGTAAAAGCGTTTCGCCTCTATGAACAATCCACCAAAGAATGCCAAACACACACCGACAAAGATCATGTGTCCAGATGGGAAAGAGTAATCCGTTTCGCCATGCCAATGACGAGTTCGCCACTCGCTGACCTTATCTTGTACAGATTCAATCGCGGCATTTTTTTCTACCAAAGGCAGCTCGTAAAACAGCTCTGGCATTTCAACGACTTCCTGAGTTACCAAATACTCAGAATAAGGACGAGGGCTCTCAGTGGAATGCTTTAAGAAGGTCTTCGCTGCAAAGCTGAGCACCAACAGCAGACCGAGTTGCAAACAAAGGCTGACTAACTTAGCTTTAGAAAACTTCATCGTGAGCAAGATTAAAGACAAAACAGCGAGTGTGACCAAGAACCCTTGATTCCCCGCCGAGTATGTCACAAACGTCATAAAAGCACCGTAGAAAGGCAGAACCGCACTTCCAAGGTCGAAGTCAGATCCAAAGATCAAAAAGGGTACTAGAGAATACAAGCTTAAAACGAGCAGTAATAGGCCTTTGGATTTGTTAGAGAACAGAGAAGTCATGGCTAAGATCTTTGAGATAAAGTGGTTGGATGCTATCGCAGCTTAGCATCGCCTATATCAATTTTATGTCAAAACGGTCAGTAAACCGTCATGGTGTAACAATAATCGATTAAAGGGCGTCTTGAGTATTGAGCTGATGAACTGTCACGCCATCACCAATAATACAGACCATCCACTTGTGCACATATAGACATCAAAACCCACTAAACATAACCAGCGCCCGACTAAACACCGCACGCCAAGGTCTGCCGATAAAGTGAACACTTACCGGATTATAAGGCCAGAATCTGAAAAACTTTGCTGTCAGTCCTTTAAATCCACAATCGAAAGGATTACCATCTGATCTGCTTTCAAAGCAAAACAAATTATTAATTTTTATTCTCAGGGCGGGGCGAAATTCCCCACCGGCGGTATGTCCTTAGCAAAATCTAAAGATAAGCCCGCGAGCGCTCGATTCGTCGAGGTCAGCAGATCTGGTGAGATGCCAGAGCCGACGGTTATAGTCCGGATGAGAGAGAATGGAAACACACTCGTTTAAGTTGGAAAGGCGCACCTATCTATTGGGTTGATGCCTCCAACTCAGGCGGGTGCATTTCGTTTTGGATAAAACCATAATGAGCTAAAGCCTCTTGTAATGAGTAGGCTTTGTCGTGCTCGGTTGAGATCCCTCATACAGCCCTGATTCTGGTGATATTTTAGGAGTTTAACCATGAATCAGTCTTCACTACTTGCCGAATTTGGCGAACCAATCACTCGCGTTGAAAACGCACTGCAAGCTCTGCGCGAAGGTCGTGGCGTACTTCTACTTGACGATGAAGATCGTGAGAACGAAGGCGACATTATCTACTCAGTAGAACACCTAACCAATGCTCAAATGGCGCTTATGATCCGCGAATGCAGCGGCATTGTGTGCTTGTGTCTAACCGACGAGCAAGCAAACCAACTTGAACTTCCACCTATGGTTGTTGATAACAACAGCGCAAACCAAACTGCGTTTACCGTCACTATCGAAGCGAAAGTTGGCGTAACAACCGGTGTTTCTGCCGCTGACCGTGTAACAACGATCAAGACAGCTGCCAACCCAACAGCTAAGCCTACTGACCTTGCTCGCCCTGGTCACGTATTCCCATTGCGTGCGCGTAAAGGTGGCGTACTTGCTCGCCGCGGCCACACAGAAGGTACTGTGGATCTTATGCAAATGGCTGGTCTTCAATCGGCTGGCGTACTATGTGAAGTAACCAACCCAGACGGCACGATGGCAAAAGCGCCAGAGATCGTTGCTTTCGGCAAACTTCACAACATGCCAGTACTGACCATTGAAGACATGGTGATGTACCGCACTGAGTTCGATCTTAAGCTTGCGTAACACTTAGCACTTAGCACTTAAGCTAACGAAACTCAGAAGTGAACATTTAAAGGCCTCACTCTTACTGCTTTTTCTAGTTAAAAGTACATAAAGGGTTAGGCCTTCTTCATTTCCTACACTGAAACCTAAGATCCATCTCCTCGCCAACGACTAACCTCTCAAAAAATTCTGCAAAATATGAGAAAGATTCCCTCGAATGGTGAAGTCATGCACCATCATTGATCACCCTCAATCACATAAAAATCATAAGCAACTGAAATATAACACTTATTAATTTTGGCATGGTGTCTGCACTACCACTAAGTAGGTATACGCATATTAGGAGTTAAATATGTTTGTAATTATTTCAGTTGGTTTATCCATAGCAGTACTTGCTGCCCTATTTCATTTTTCAAGGAAGAGACAAACGGCGCTATCACACAGGTTTGAAACCTTGGTTCTGCTCAGAGAGTTATTGTTGTTATCACGCAAACATCGTGCAGCAACGCATTATGCTCTGGCGTATAAATTGTCTAGCGACTCGATTCGCAAAGTGAATGAGATTTACGACAACATACTTGAAGTATCTGAACTGCTTCA